>NZ_JBHWGP010000013.1:139903-213478 GCF_042733155.1 Streptomyces sp. NPDC059740
GTCACGGATTCCTCCGTGACCGGCCCTCTCTGCGACTCTCACGAGTCGGGACGACAGGATTTGAACCTGCGACCCCTTGACCCCCAGTCAAGTGCGCTACCAAGCTGCGCCACGTCCCGGTGCTTGTCCGGATCGGCGTTCCGGCCGCCCGTACGGACGTAACGATACCCCATGTCAGAGGCGTCTCGCCCACCCTTCCGGGCGGGCCCGGCCGCCGGGTCCCGCAGCGGGCTCGTGCCCTCGCGCCGGCGGACGGTCCGGGTGGGGCCTCCCGGGTGTCAGAAGCGCTCCTCCAGCCAGGCCAGCAGGTCGTCCTGGACCTCCTCACGGTTGGTCTCGTTGAGGATCTCGTGCCGGGCTCCCGGGTAGGCCTTCCACGTCAGGTCGCGGGTGCCCAGGTAGCGGTAGTCCTCCAGCATCTCGTGGACGAGGATCATGCCGGCGTGGCACGGGTCCTGCTCGCCGACGGCGATGTGGATCGGCAGGTCCCGCGGCGTGCGGGCCAGCGCACGCGGGTCGTTGACCTTGCGGGCGGCGGCCACCCAGTCACGGCACAGGCCCGCGCTGAACGGGAAGCCGCAGTCCGGGTCGGCGGCGTACGCGTCGACCTCCGCCTCGTCGCGGGAGAGCCACTCGTAGCCGGTGCGGTGCTCGTAGGGGTCGTTGAAGGAGGCGAAGAGGTCGGGGACGAAGTCGGACAGGGCGGTCCGGCCCCGCTCGGCGATCTCCGCGTCCAGTCGGTCCAGGGCCCCCTGCACCTCCGCGCCGGGCAGGGTGCGGAAGGTCCCGGAGAGGATCAGTCCGGCCAGGTCGGCGCCGTACTCCTGGGCGTGGTCGCGGGCCAGCATCGAACCCATGCTGTGGCCGAGCAGGACCAGGGGGACGCCCGGGTGGGCGGCGCGCACCGCGTCGCCGATGTCCTTGAGGTCGGCCACCACGGCCCGCCAGGCCTCCTCCCCCACCACGCCCCGGCCGCCGGTCGAGTCGGCGGTGGCTCCGTGGCCGCGGTGGTCGGACGCCACCACGAGGTAGCCGTGTTCGGCGAGGTGGCGGGCGAACCGGTCGTAGCGGCGCGCGTGTTCGGCCGCCCCGTGGGCGATCTGCACCACCGCACGGACGCCGCCGGCCGCCGGCGCCCAGGTGTAGGTGGCGATCCGTGCGCCGTCGGGGGCCTGGTGGAACTCCGGCCGCAGGGTCTCCCGCACTGTTCTCTCCTGACTCTCGTCACCGGTTCACGCTGCTGGCACTCTCTCCCCTCACCTCCCGTCCCGCCAAGGGGTCGGCAGCCGGGACCGCGACCCCGCGCCTCCCGCCCGGTGCCAGGGCTTCCGGCCCGCCGCGGGCACCGGCGCGTCGCGGGACGCTGTCTGTCGCCTGCCGGGTGAACGTGTCACCATCGGCCGGCGGCCTGCGATCCGGGCCGCACCGCCATCCCCGGCCCGCTTCCGCCGACCGCCCCGCCCCCGGCAGCTCCGCGGTGTCCGCCGCGGAGCCCGGCGGGCCGCGGCGTGGTCACCACCGCCCGCCAGGAGGACCGTTGGCCCCCACCGACTCCGCCCCCGCCACCCCGCCGGACGCCGTCCCCCCGGCCCCGTCCCCCACCCGGCCTGCCCAGGGCCCCGGCCCCGGTCCGGAGCACCGGCCGCTCTCGCGCCGCGGCTTCCTGCTCTCCTCGGCGTCCGCGCCGGTGGTGGCACTCGGTCTCGGCGGCACGGCCGTCGCCACCACCGCGCCGGCCGCCGGGGCCGCCGGGCGCAGCGGCACCGCGCGGCTGGCGCTGACCGCGGCCACGAACGGTGCGGGCACCCTCTCCCCCACCGGGGGGCCGCTCGTCGCCGACGTCCAGGGCATCCTGTGGTCCATCCCGCCGGAGGGCGGTGAGGCCACCGCCCTCACCCCGCCCGACCTGGAGCCCACCCGGCCCGTCTTCTCCCCCGACGGTTCCCGGGTGGCCCTGTGCGCCTACCGCGGAGGCCGCTTCCACATCTGGACGATGGCCCCGGACGGATCGGCCCTGCGCCGGCACACCGACGGCCCTTGGGACGACCGGGGCCCGGCGTGGTCCCCGGACGGCCGCCGGCTGGCGTTCGCCTCGGAGCGCGGCGGCGACCCGGTGTCCGGCAGCCCGTACCGGATCTGGACCCTCGACCTGGCGACCGGGGCGCTGCACCGCGTGACGGGCGGGCCGGAGGACCCCGGGCCTGCCCAGGGCGGCGCGTGGGAGGACTTCGACCCGGTCTGGGACCCTGCCGGGGAGCGGCTGTGGTTCGTGCGCGGCCGGGTGGCCGAGGGCGTCCTGCACGCCGACACCCTCGCCTCGGCCCGCGCGGACGGCCGGGGCGAGATCCGGGTGGAGCACCGGGACGACAGCGGCGCGCAGCTGATGGCCCCCGCGCTCGCCCCCGGCCCCCGGCCGCGTCCGGCCTACCTCCGCACCACCCCGGCGCCGGGCCCCACCTGCACGCTCGTCGTCGACGGCGAGCCCGTCGACGTGCCCGGTGACGTGCTGCCGGTGCCGCCGCGCTGGATCGGCGGCGACGAACTCCTGCTCACCGTCGACGGCCACTTCCGCCGCTTGCGGCCCGGCGCCCCGGGCTCGGCGGTCACCGTGCCGTTCCACGCCTCCCTCCCCCTGGAACGGCCCTCCTACCGGGTGCGGGACTACGGCTTCGAGCGCCGTGGAACGGCCGCCGTGCGTGGCGTGCACCTGCCGGCCCTCTCGCCCGACGGGCGTCAGGTCGCCTTCGCGGCGCTCGACGGGCTCTGGGTGGCGCCGGTCCACGGCCGGGGCCGGCCCCGCCGTCTGGTGCGCACCTCGCCGTCCCACTACCTGCTGGCGCCGAGCTGGTCGCGCGACGGGCGGGCCCTGGTCTGGGCGGACGACCGGGACGGCCTGTTCGCGGTGCGGCGCCGCGAACTGGCCGACGGCTCCGAGTCCGTGCTGGCCTCCGGTGGGCGGGTGCTGCCGGCGCTGTCCCCGGACGGCGGGCGGCTGGCGGCGCTGGACATGTCGGGGAACCTGGTGGTCCGTTCCCTGGCCGACGGCACCGAGAAGGTGCTGGCAGCGCCGCTGGGCGGCGGTGGCCTGCCCGGCCGGCCCAGCTGGTCCCCGGACGGCCGTCACCTCGCCTTCTGCGACCGCAACCGCCTCAACCAGCGGTTCCGCGAGGGCTACAACCTCATCCGCGTGGTGGACACCCGCACCGGGACGGCGCGCCTCCACTCGCCCGCCCCGCACCTGTCGCTCGCCGACCGCTACGACTCCGGGCCGGTGTGGTCGCCGGACGGCCGGATGATGGCGTTCGTCGCCGAGTCCGCGCTGTGGGTGCTGCCCGTGGCGCCCGACGGCACGCCCGACGGGGAGCCGCGCCGGATCACGGACGAGGCCGCGGACCACCCGTCCTGGTCCGGTGACTCGCGCACACTGCTGTACCTGTCGCCGACGGGCCTGCGCACGGTGGGCGTCGACGGCGGCGGGGTCCGCTCGGTGGCGCTGCGCATGGACTACCGGCCCGCGAGCCCGGCCGACGTGGTGGTGCACGCCGGCCGGCTGTGGGACGGCACCGGCGAGACGGTCCGCGAGGACGTCGACGTGGTCGTCCGGGAGGGCCGCATCGCCTCCGTCTCGCCCCACCGGCCCGGGCGCGCCGCCTCCCGCATGGTCGACGCCTCGACGGCGACGGTGATCCCGGGGCTCTGGGACACCCACACCCACCCCTGGCAGAGCACCTACGGCGGCCGGCAGACCTCGCTGCAGCTCGCCTACGGCATCACCACCGCCGTCTCCTTCGGCGGGTTCGCCTACGAGCAGGCCCGGTTGCGCGAGGCGGTGGCCGCCGGGGCGCTGGCCGGTCCTCGGCTGCTGGCCACCGGGGAGCTGCTGGACGGGTCCCGGGTGGCCTACAGCATGGGGCGGGCGCACGCCACGGACGCGGGGCTGCGCCGGTCGCTGGCCCGGGCGGAGGCGCTGGACTGGGACTTCGTCAAGTCCTACGTGCGCAGCCCGGGGACCCGGATGCAGGAGGCCGCGCGCTTCGCCCACGAGCGGCTGGGGGCGCGCTCGGGAAGCCACCTGATCAGCCCGGGCGCCGAACTGGGACTGGACCTCACCACCCACCTCCAGGCCACTCAGCGCCTGGAGTTCGGGCACGCCACCTCGGCCACCGGGCACGCCTACCAGGACGTGCTGGAGGTCTACACCCGGGGCGACTTCGCCCTGGTCGCCACGCCGTTCACCGCGGCGGTGCTGGTGGGTGCCGACCCGTCGCTGGCGGCGGACCCCCGCGTTGCGACGCTGATGCCGCCCTGGGACGCCGCGTTGGTGCGCGAGGACTCCGGGCACCGCCCCACCGACGCCGAACTCGCCGACCTTGAGCGGGAGGTGGACGTCTACCGCCGGGTGATGGCGGGCGGCGGGCTGGTGGCGCTCGGCACCGACCAGCCGCTGGTGCCGGTGGGGCTCTCCCTCCACCTCTGCCTGCGCGGCCTGCACAGGTACGGGCTGAGTCCCGCGCAGGCGCTGCGCACGGCGACGCTCCACCCGGCGCGGATGTTCGGCGCGGAGAAGGACCTGGGGACGCTGGAGCCCGGCCGGCTCGCCGACCTCGCGGTGGTGGACGGGGACCCGTTCAGCGACTTCGAGGACCTGGTGCGCACCACGGCGGTGCTGCGGGGCGGCCGGCTCTTCACGCAGCGCGATCTGGTGGCCGCCTTCCGGCCGGCGCCGCAGGCCAGGGCGGCGAGCGCGGCGGCCCCCGGAGCTGCCGAGACCGACTGGCTCGCGGTGGGGCACCGGTTGCGGCAGGAGGGGTGCTGCGGAACGCCCGACCGGCGCTGAGGCCCCTTCGCCCGCAGGCAGGCGCACGGCGGGGACGCGTGGCCCCCGAACGTGCGCCCGGGCCGGCCGGGGAGCGGAAGGAGCGGGCCCGGCCCCTCAGCCCGTGGTGGTGGTCACCGGCTGTCCGGTCGGGCCGCGCGGTGTGCGCTGCCGCGGGGGGAGGCCGGCGAGGCCGATCAGGACGGTGGAGGCCACGGCGGTGAGGGCGAAGGCGGTGAAGCCCCACTTCTCCGCGCCGTCAGCGAGGAGTTGGCCACCGAGCCAGGGGCCGAAGACGGCGCCGAAACGGCCGATGCCCGAGGTCCAGCCGACGGCGGTGGCCCGGTTGTCGGTGGTGGAGCGGTCGGCCACCGCAGCGTAGACCATGGCCTGTGCGCTGAAGAGGAACAGGCCGGTGAGGAAGACCAGGGTGTAGGTGAGGGGCAGCGGCATGTGCACGCCCAGGAGGTAGACGCCCACGGCCGTCAGGACGAACCAGAGGGCGGCGATCCGGGGCGCGCCGAAGCGGTCGGAGAACCGGCCGGCGACGAGCATGCCCACGATGCCGCCGAGGTTGATGACGACGACGAAGGCGAGTGAGGAGCCGAGTTCGTAGCCGGCGCCGCGCATCATGGTGGGCAACCAGGTGCTGACGCCGTAGACGAGGAGCAGTCCGCCGAAGGAGGCGAGCCAGAACAGGAGTGTGCGCAGCCAGAGTCCGCCGCGGAACAGTCCGGCCGGCGCGCTCCGGCGTGCGGGCGCTCCGGGGCGTGCGGTGTCCGGGGCGGGGAGTTCCACGCCGTACCGGTCGGCCAGGCGCCGGGCCTCGTCGGTGCGGCCACGGGCGAGCAGGAAGCTCGTCGACTCCGGAAGGAGCTTCACGACCAACGGCACGGCGAGGACCAGCGGCGCCACGCAGACCCAGTAGGCGACACGCCAGCCCGAGTCGCCGCCGGTCCACAGGCCGACGAACCCGGAGAGGATGCCGCCTGCCTGGTGGGCGGTCATCAGCAGGCCGACCATCAGGTTGCCGCGGCCGCGCGGGGCGTACTCGGCGACCATCGTGATGGTGGTGGGCAGCAGTCCGCCGAGGCCGACACCGGCGACGAACCTGCCGGCCCCGAAGACGGTGAGGCCGGGAGCGAGGGCACAGGCGGCGGAGGCCAGCGAGAACACCACGGTGCAGGTGGTGATCACCTTCTTGCGTCCGACCAGGTCGGTGAGGGTTCCGGCGGAGAGGGCACCGAGCAGCATCCCGAACGTGGCGTAGCTGCCGATGTCCCCGCCCGCGGCCGCGTCGATCCCGAGGGCGTGGTGTTCGAGCATGTGCGGCAGCACCGAGCCGTAGACGAACATGTCGAGCCCGTCGAAGAGCACCACTGTCCAGCACAGGCCGACGACCAGCGCGGCCAGTCCGGTGCCGCGGGCGGGCTGGGCGAGGGAGGAGGACATCGTTGTTTCCTCTCGTCCGGGAGGAGGGTCCCTGGAAGGCGGGAGCGAGGGATCGGCGCGGCTCGCGCGGCCGAGGCGCCGGCGGGCGAGGGCCCGCGCGGCGGCGAGCGGAGGTGCTCGCGGTGTGGCCTTGACGCTAAGGACACCCGGCACAGCTGTCAACGCTTTTGTTAACAATCTGTTCGGCAGTTGTCCCGGCCGCCGGCGCGGGGCCGGTCTCGCCCTGCACGGCGGGGAGTCGGACTGCGCTACCGGGGTCGTGACGGCAGCGGGGCGTTCCGGGGGCCCGGCCTCTCGCCCCGCGCGCACGACTGCCCGGCCGGCGCGCAGGGTGGGGCGTGCCGGGCCGGGCAGTGGGGGCGGACGGGTGGGCCGGCGCCGGGGGCCGGGCGGGCGGAGCAACACTCGCGAGGCCCGCGAGGCCGCCCGCCGACCGGGCGGCGCGCGCCGCCGGCGGTGGCCCGCCACCCGTGGCGGCCGGGGCCTCAGGCGACCGGCGGTGTGCCGTGGGTGTGGAAGGACTCGATGGTCTTCAGCCCCCAGGCCTGCCCCTTGGAGCGCTCGGACTCGGTCCAGGTGACCAGGGGCCAGTCGGGTGCCAGCACCAGCCGGGTGAGCGGGTTGCACAGCTCGATGCGGTTGCCGCCCGGCTCGTAGACGTAGAGGAAGAACGTCTGCTGGATGGCGTGCTTGTGCGGACCGGTCTCGATGAACACCTGGTTGTCCAGGCAGATGTCGGCGGCGCGCAGGATGTCCTCACGGGTGTCCGTGGCGAACGCGATGTGGTGGAGCCGGCCGCGCGAACCGGTCCAGTCCTCGGTGTAGACCAGGTCGTAGGACTTGTTGGTGAACGTCAGCCACTGGGCGGCGAGTCGGCCGGTGTCCAGCACTATCTGCTCGGTGGGCCGGGCGCCGAGCAGGTCGCGGGTGAAGGCGGCGTTGGCGGCGACGTCGGCACCGAGGAAGTTGACGTGGTCCAGGCGGCGCACGCCGACCCCGTGTGCGGGCTTCGCCTGCGGCTGGTTCTTCAGGCCCGGCTTGAGGTCGGCCGGCGCCTGGTACCACTCGGACCCCCAGTACAGGGCCACCTCGTGGCCGTCGGGGTCGCTGGTGACGTACAACGGCCCGAGGCCGGGTTCGTCGCTGACCCAGCGCCCCGTGTGCCCCGCCGCCTCCAGCTCCGCCACCCGGCGGCCCAGCGCCTCCTCGCTGGAGGTGCGCAGGGCGGTGCGGCGGATGCCGGAGGTGGTGTGGGCGGTGAGGACGAGGCTGTGGTGCTCGTAGTCGTCCCAGGTCCGCAGGTAGACCGAGTCCCCCTGGCGGCCGTTCTCGGTCAGGCCGAGGATCCGGGTGAAGAAGTCGACGCTGGCGTCGAGGTCGGGGGTGAGGAGTTCGACGTGGCCCAGGTGGGCGATGTCACCGAGGGGCGGAGTCATCCGTGCCTCCTTCAGGGCTGGGTGCGGGGGCGGGGTGCGGGCCGGGCTGCGGGAGGGGGCGGGGGAAGACGGTGCCGTCGAAGATCTTGCGGGCGGTGCGGACGAGGGCGGTGCGGGCCACTGCCGGGGCACCGTCCGGGCCGTCCGCCATGTCCACGGAGACTTCGAGGAAGCCGGTGGGATGCTCGATCCGCAGGGGTTCACCGGGCGCCGGCTGCGGGGCGATGCGGCGGGCGACGCCGTCGGCCAGCCGGAGGCCGGCCGCGACGCCGGCAGCCCCGAGCACGCCGATGGAGGTGTGGCAGCGCCTGGGGATGAAGGTGCGGGTGGTGACCGCGCCGCCGGCGACCGGCGGGGCGAGCAGACTGACCTTGGGCACGGTGGTCTGCGAGACGTCGCCCAGGCCCATCAGCTCCCCGGCCTGACGTCGTATCTCCTGGACCCGCTCGACGAGTTCCTCGTCCCCCTCCAGCTCGCCGGGGCTCTCGTAGCCGCTCACACCGAGTGAGGCGGCTGCGACCAGCACGGTCGGCATGCCGTTGTCCACGCAGGTCACCGGCGTGTCCGCGACGGTGTCCAGGGGCCGGCCGGTGGGGAGGAGGGGGCCGGCGCCCTGCGGGAACTCGATCACCACGGCGGCCGCCGATCCCGGCACTCCGGAGATCCGCGTGTCGCCGGCGTAGGACACCCGGCCGCCGGGGGTGGGGAAGGTGGCGGTGGCCAGGTCGCCGCTGTTGAGCATGCGGATGCGGACGGAGGTCCGGTCGTCCCCCGGGGCCACCAGGCCGCGTTCGACGGCGAAGGGGCCGACGCCGGCGAGCAGGTTGCCGCAGTTCTGGCGGTCCGACACCTCGCCGTCCTCCACCCCCACCTGGAGGAAGAGGTAGTCGACGTCCGCCGCCGGATCGGCCGAGGCGGAGACCACGGCGACCTTGCTGGTCAGCGGGTGGGCGCCGCCCAGGCCGTCGATCTGGCGGGGGTCGGGGCTGCCCATGGTCCGCAGCAGCAGGTCCTCGCGGGCTGCGCGGTCCGGCGGCAGGTCCGCCGCGAGGAAGTAGGCGCCCTTGGAGGTCCCGCCCCGCATCAGCATGCAGGGCAGCTCCGCAGGCCCGCTCACGAGCCCGCCCCGTCGCGGACGTACTCCTCGTGCGTCCGGTAGCGCACCCCGAGACGGGCCAGCGTCTCCCGCAACCCGTAGCGGTCCAGGCCCAGTTGGCCCTCGGTGAAGGCAGCCCTGGTCGCCTCCTCCTTGGCGGTGCGGGCCGCGGCGGCCGAGACCGCCTCGGCGCTCCGGGCGCGGGGCACGCACATGACGCCGTCGTCGTCGGCGAGGATGACGTCGCCCGGGTGGATGCTCCGGCCGCCCACCACGACGGGGACGTTGACCGATCCGCCCGTGGCCTTCACCGTGCCCTGCGCCGACACCGCCGCCGACCAGACGGGGAAACCCATCTCCCGCAGCTCCGCGGTGTCCCGCACGCCGGTGCCGGTGACCAGGCCCCGCACACCGCGGCGCTGGAGGGCGGTGGCGAACAGCTCGCCGAACAGGCCGTCCGTACAGGGCGAGGTGGTGGCGACGACGAGGATGTCGCCCTCCCCGCACTGCTCGACCGCCGCATGGATCATGAGGTTGTCGCCCGGCCAGCACAGCGCGGTGACGGCGGTACCGGCGACCCGTACGCCCTGCTGGACGGGGCGCAGCCGGGAGTCGAGCAGCCCGGTGCGGCCGAGCGCCTCGTGCACGGTGGCCACCCCGTGTTCCGCCAGCGCCTCGACGTCCGCACGGTCCGCCTTCGGGGGGTTGGTGACGATCACGCCGCTCATGTCAGCTCCTCGGTGGCCTGGGGGTGGGAAGGCAGGTACGCCTCGCCGTGAACGGCGCCTCCCGGGCGTCCCGCGCAGTGCCCGGCGGGCGCGGTGCCGGCCAGGGGGGAACCCGGTGTTCTGGACGCGTCGACTTCCGTCATGTGCTGCAATCTCCTCGCTGGACAGGGCTGCGCCCTCCCCGGCGGCGCCGACGGCGCTGTGCGTGGCGGAGTCCGTGGCACATCGGGCACCCGACGAGGCCGCCCGGGCTGGTGCCGGGCGCCCCCACGGCGCCGGGAGTCCACCTGGGACGGCCTCGGGGCGCCGGGCGTGCGGGAGGAACCACCGGGACGGTTCGGCGGCGCGGTGCGGTGCCGCCGCCCGGCCCGGGCGGTCGTGCGGTCAGGACTCCTCAGTCGCGCAACGCCTCGATCACGCTGCTGAGGTGGGCGCGGACGGCCGCTTCGGCCGCCTGCGGGTCCCCGGCCCGGATCGCTTCGATCATGGCCAGGTGCTCACTCAGGGACTGCTGGGGGCGTCCGGGTCGCAGCGCCAACTGGAAGCGGTGTCGTACCAGTTGGGCGTTGAGCCGTTCCAGGAGCGCGACGGCCGTCTGCTGGCCGGAGAACTCCCGCACCCGGGTGTGGAGGTCGTGGTTGAGCTCGGAGTAGGTGACGGGGTCGCCGTCGGCCACCGCCCGGGACATGGCCTCGCCCAGGCGGATCAACTCCTCGCGCTGCTCCTCGGTGGCCGCGACCGCGGCCTTGGCCGCGCACAGCCCCTCCAGCGCCATCCGGCACTCGGTGATGGCCACCGCCTCCTCGACGGTCACCACCCGCACCCGCGACCCGCGGTTGCGGACGCGCTCCACCAGACCTTCGGCGGCGAGGTCGATCAGCGCCGCCCGGATGCTGGCCCGGGTCACACCGAACTGCTCGGCGAGATCGTTCTCCACCAGCCGCTGCGCCGGCACCATCTCCCCTCGCTGGATCGCCCGCCTGAGCCGAGCCAGGGCCAACTGCTTGGCCTCTTCTCCGCTGCTCGGACCGGCTTGCTTCGGCATGGTCGCCCTCCCTGAGTGAGTGCCTGTCGAAGCTAAATCTAGGGCAACAGGATTGTCAACAATTTTGTCTGCAATGCACTGCGGCAGCTCGGTTCCGCACGCCGGACGCCACGCCCGCCACCCCCGGCAGTTGCCGGCCCGGACCCGCTCCGGCCGGAGTCTGTGCGCGAGCCATGAATGTCAACGAAATCGTTGACGCTGCTTCGCCGCCAGCCCTACGTTCCCCCAGCAGGACCCGGCAGCGAGGTTCCCGAGCTCCGCGTCAGCGCCCCACCGGACAGCCCGCCGGGGCGGTTTCCGCCGGCACCGGTCAAGGCCACGGGCGACGCGAAGGAGACAGCAGTGAAGCGCAGGACCTTGGTCATCGGGCTCACCACGGCAGTCGCGGCGCCCGCGGCGGGCCTCTCAGCCGGCTCGCAGGCATGGGGCGCCGCCGCCCCCGCGACCTCACCTCTCCACCCTCCTCGGCACCTCCGGTGACAGCCCGCCGCACGAGGCATACCTCAGGGAGCCGGGCGCGGCCCCCGCCGGCGACGCCGTCTTCGCGGTCGCCGGCTACTGCCCCATCACCGACCTCGAACACGCCGACATGGCCTACGCGTCGGCGTGGGGGGGAAACCCGACGGCCTCCGGCGCCCGTGGACCGGACGGTCTCCCGGCAACCGAGCAGCGACTTCACCGTTACCAGGCCGGCCTCGGGCCGGGGACCAGCGCGGCGCGGCCCTGACGGCCCGCAACCTCGACACGCACCTGCTGGAGACCTACCTCCGGCCGGTCGCCACCCGCTACCTGACCGGCCTGTCCGCCGCGGACCGCGCGACCCGTCTGGCCGCGGACCCGTGGCTCACCTGGTCCGCGGGCCGGGCCGCCGTCCGGCCGGGACAGCGGCCGGACCCGCGAGGTCTGCGCCGGGGCCGCACGCCGCCCTGGCACGCCGAGTTGGTCTAGTCCAAAGCATTGACGTGCCCGCGTCGGACGCCGATAGTGAGGCGACCTTCCCACAGCAGCCGCCAGGAGACCTCCGTGAAGCGTCTTCGTACCCTGCTCTGCGCCGCCGCCGGCACCGCACTCGCCGCCGCCGGTCTCACCGCCGCGTTCGTCCCCCAGGCCTCGGGGGCGACCGCGGCGCAGTCCGCCCTCAGCAGCCGCTGGTACGCCGCGGCCCCGTACCTCATGCCGCTGGACAACGACCCGCCCGACGCCGGCGCCATCATGGACGCCAGCGGGCTCAAGGCGTTCCAGCTCGCCTTCGTCCTCGCCCCGAACACCGGTGGCTGCACCCCGACCTGGGACGGCACCGCGCCGGTCTCCGCGGACACCAAGGTGGCCTCGGTCATCAACGCGATCCGCGCCAAGGGGGGTGACGTCTCGGTCTCCATCGGCGGCTACAACGGCACCAAACTGGGCCAGGCCTGTTCCGACGCCGCCTCGACCGCCGCCGCCTACCAGCAGGTCATCACCAAGTACGGGCTGAAGGCGATCGACTTCGACCTGGAGGAGCCGGAGTACGAGAACACCGCGGCGATCGCCCACGAGATCGGCGCCGCGAAGATCCTCCAGCAGAACAACCCGGGCCTGTTCGTGTCGGTGACCACCGCCGGCACCTCGGCCGGCACCGGCTGGTTCGGCCAGCAGATGCTCAACGAGGCGAAGTCGCAGGGCTTTACCCCCGACAACTTCTCGATCATGCCCTTCGACGGCGGCTTCTCGAACGCCGCCGCGCAGACCAGTGCCCTGACCGCGTTCAACGGACTGCTGCGTTCGACCTTCGGCTGGGACACCGCCACGGCCTACGCCCACGAGGGCTTCTCCGGCATGAACGGCCGCAGCGACACCGGCGAGTTCTTCAGCCAGAGCGACTTCCAGACCGTCCTGGACTACGCGACGAGCAACGGCATGGGCCGCTTCACCTTCTGGTCCCTCAACCGCGACCGCCAGTGCTCCCCGCCGGACAACAACGGCCGTACCTCGGGGACGTGCAGCAGTGTGCCGCAGAGCTCCTGGGACTTCGCCAAGTACTCGGTGAAGTTCGCCGGGGCGACCCCGCCCACCACTCCGCCCACCACTCCCCCGCCCACCGACCCGGGCAGTGGTGACTGCACCGCCACCGCCTGGCAGGCCACGGCCGTCTACACCGCCGGCAACCTGGTCTCCTACAACGGGCACACCTGGAAGGCCAAGTGGTGGACGCAGAACGAGACGCCGGGCAGCACCGGCGAGTGGGGCGCCTGGGAGGACGAGGGCGCCTGCTGAGAACAGGCTGCGGCGGCCGGCCGGGGCGCACCGCCCACCGGCGGGAGAGCCCGCCCCCTTCACCGGGGGCCCGGTGACCGGCACCGCCGCGCACACGACGGAGCCCGCCCCGTCCTCAGCGACGGGGCGGGCTCCGGCGTCTTTCCGCATCCCGGGGGCCGGTGGCGGCGCTCTGGGTGGACGGGCCGTGCCGGCGCCGCCCCCCGGCGGGAGGGCGGCGCCGGCGCGTCCGGGCGCGCTTACCGCGTGCGCAGGGCGTCGGTGAGGACCTGGGTGACAGAGCCGCCCTGGTCGTCGTGGACGGCTGCGCGCAGCGACACGCCCGTCGCGCCGCGCGGTACCCGGAGGGTGCCGGTCCACTTCGCACCCTTGCGGCTCAGGTCGACGGGGACCCAGGTGTGTCCGCTGTCGTAGGACACCGAGAGGGCACCGGTGGTGAGGGTCCCGGTGGAGGCGGCGCCCGTGACGTAGGAGGCGTGCAGGCCCACCGGGAGCCGCCGGCCCGCCGGGACGGTCCCGTCAAGCGCGGTGTCCACGTCGAACCCGAGGTTGATCACCGGCAGGGTGGTCCGGACGTCCGCGGGGGTGTGGGCGGACCTGACCTCCCAGGCGGTGTGGCCCTTGGTGCCCAGGCCCCAGACGCCGGGGTCGAGGCTGGTGTCGGTGATCACCTTGTAGGTGTGCACGGCCGGGTCGGCGTCCCAGAGGTTGATGCCGGAACTGGTCGCCTTCGCCACCGTCTCGCCGTCCACCTGCACCTGCGTGGTCTGGGTGAGGGAGGTGTCGCTCCAGACGTCGCCGAAACCGGTGTGGTCGGTGCCGGAGTCGCCGAAGCCGGGGGTGTTGAAGGCGAGGTCGTCACCGGTGCGGGTCTGGCCCCAGCCGAGGCCGCCGCCGAGCCAGGGGTGCCAGACCGGCTGGAACCACCGCAGGGCGGTGTGGGTGCCGCCGGGGTAGGCCACCAGCCCGCCGCGCTCCTCCAGCGAGCCCTCCTCCCCCACCGTCAGGGACTCGTGCCAGCGCTGACCGGGCGCCGCGGTGACGTAGTCGGTCCGCTTGCCCGGGTAGGAGGCCCGCTCCGGGAACCCGACGCCGACGGGGAAGGCGTCGGTGATGGAGTACCGGAACTCGCCGCCCGTCCGGGCCCTGGGGGCGTAGTAGGTGGTGTCCACGGTCGCGAGGTCCTTGCCGCGCGGGGCGATGGTGAGGTCCTTGGCCGGGATCGCCCCCGCGTAGCCCTGCGAGAGGTCGTAGACGTAAGGCGGGTAGGGGTCGCCGGTGAGCTTCGCCTTGGCGCCCCTGGCGGCGGCCTTGGCCAGCCGGGCGCCGTCCGCGGCGTTCAGCGTGGCGACGGGGATCTTCCGGTCGGCGTAGTCGGCGTCCCCGACGAAGTCGGTGAGGCGTCCCGGTACGTCGTCGGTGAGGAAGAGCGCAGCGGCGCCCGCGTCGACGGCGTTCTGGGCGAGTCGGGAGGCCGTGGCGGTGCCGTCGGCATGGACGAGGACGGCGCGCCCCTCTGCCTCTTTGCCGGCGTAGTCCGCGGGCGTGCCGGCGCCGGCGTCGAGGAGCGGTGCGGAGAGGGTGCCGTCCAGGAGGCCGGTGCCGCCCGGCAGGTAGGCCTCCCCCAGGGTGGTGCCGCCGGCGTGGACGGTCAGCGGGGCCTTGCCGAGCCGCCACACCGTCCGGTACTCGAAGGTGCCGGTGGCGGGCTTGTGGCTGGGTGCGGCGAAGATGCTGTCGTACTTCGGCGGGACGAGGGCCTGCGCGGTGTAGGTGGAGCCGTTCGCGGTGCGGCCGGCCTCCATGACGAGCTGCCGGGTCTGGGCGGCGCGGGGCAGGTCGGTGCTGATCTCCCGCAGGGTGCGGCCGTCCAGGGTGATCTCGCGGTCGCGGTCCAGGGTGATCTGCGGGTCGGTGAGGTAGCCGAGGCCGAGCGAGTCCTTGCCGTGGCTGCCGTGCACGTCCAGGAAGGTGCTCACGGCGTAGCTGCCGGGGGCGAGCCGGAGCCGCAGCGTTCCGGAGTCGCCGACGGTCTCGGGGAAGGTGTCACCGCCGGCGGCGAGGGTCTGGAGGGCGAGGGCCGCGGCGACGGGGGCGCCGTCCCGGTTCTTGACGTGGATCGTCAGGCTGTACCGCTCCTCCTCCTTGACCATGCCGAACGCGGTGTGGGCGACGGCTTTGCCGTCGGCCTCGGCGACCACGCGTCCGCTGGTCTGACCGGTGGGTGCGGGGCCGGGGTCGCCGGTGAGGGTGGTGTGGGCGCTGCCGTGGGCGGGGACGGTGAGGCTGTCGTCGGCGAGGGTGACGGCTGCAGCGGGGGCTCCCTCGGCCCGCAGGTGCAGGGTCACCGGCGCGTCACCGTCGTTGCGGTAGGTGAGGGTGCGGGTGACCGGGGTGTCGTCCTCGTGCGGCCAGGCGTGGAAGCCCAGATCGGCGCTGCCGGTGGCGGTGACGGCGCTGCCCACCGCGTCGGGGACGCTGACCCGCCCCGCGCCCAGGGCGTAGGGACTGGCGTCGAGCTGGTGGGAGGTGGACATCAGGGCGTCCTTGAGGCGCGCCCCGTCCCAGTCCGGGTGCTGCTGGGCGAGGAGGGCGGCGACGCCTGCCACTTGCGGGGTGGCCATGGAGGTGCCGCTCATCTCCACGTAGTCGCCCTCGCCCGCGGTGAGGCCGGAGCGGGCGGCGAGGATGTCCACACCGGGTGCGCAGATGTCGGGCTTGAGGGCGTTGTCGCCGTAGCGCGGGCCCTGGCTGCTGAAGTAGGCGAGCTGGTCGGCGGAGTCCACGGCGCCGACGGTCAGTGCGTCGTCGGCGGCGCCGGGGGAACCGATCGAGCCGGGTGAGGTGGAGTTGCCGGCTGCGACGACGAAGAGCGCCCCGGTCTGCTCGGAGAGCGTGTTGACGGCCTGGGCCATCGGGTCGGTTCCGTCGCTCGGTTCCTGCGAGCCCAGGGACAGGGAGACGATCCTGGCCTTGGCGTCCTGGGCCGCCCACTGCATGCCCGCGATGATCTGCGACTCGGAGCCCTCGCCCGCGTCGCTGAGCACCTTTCCGACGACGAGGTCGGCCTCGGGTGCGACGCCCTTCTCCTTGCCGTCGGAGGCGGCGCCGCTGCCCCCCACCGTGGAGGTGGTGTGGGTGCCGTGGCCGTTGCGGTCGGCGATCTCCTCGCCCTCGATGAAGCTCTTCGACGCCGACACCCGGCCCCTGAGGTCGGGGTGGGCGGTGTCGATGCCGGTGTCCAGGACGGCGACCCTGACGCCCTTGCCGGTGAGGCCGGCGTCCCAGGCGGCGGAGGTGCCTATCTGCTGGTTGGACTCGGCGAGTGCGGAGGTGACCTTCGCGTCCAGCCAGACCTTGCCGACCCCGGCCGCGAAACCCTTGGGGGTCCTTGCCATATGAGCGTCCGATGAGGTCGCGTGGTCTGGTGCCGTGCATCGCAAGGCGCCGGAGAGTCCTCGTAGCGGAGCTACTAGGGCTTTTCGGCAACGCCGCGAGGTGCGGTGCCAGACCACGCGGCCCGGGCGGGCATATGGCAAGGACCCCTTAGCCGAGCGCCCGGACGCCTCGCCGGCCCTGGTGGTGAGCGCCGACCACAGGCGGGTGTCGGGAGCGGCCCGCAACGCCTCGCCCCGGACTGCCGGCAGAGCCCGGACCTGTCGGGCGCCGGGGAGGTCGGAGCGGGCGGAGCGGGCCGCGGTACCGGTGACGATCAGCGGCAGCCCTGCGGGCTTCTCACCGGCGGGGGTGGCGAAGCCCTGGGCGAGGAGGGCGGTGACGTCGAAGAGCCGGCGGTCCAGGGTGCCGGCGGCGAGGTAGGGCCTGGCCTCGTCGGGCACCACGCTGACGTGGCCGTCGACCGTCTCGGTGCGGACGCCGCCGGTGGCACCGCGGGGACGTCGGACGGAGACGGTGGACCGGCCCTGGCCGAGACCGGTGACGGTCACGCGGTCGCCGGTCACCAGGGTGACGGTCCGGGCGGCCGCGGTGGCGCTGTGCGCCTCAGTGGTGGGGCGGGCGCCCGCCGCGTGGGCGAGGGCCCCGCCGGGCAGCAGCACCAACGCCAGCCCGAGGGCCGGCAGACTCGCTCTTCGCCGCTGGGAAGCTCTTGTCATGGGTCGCCTCTCTGCGAGGGCCGGGGTGGGAGCCCGGCATGCTGCGAAGAGTCTGACGGGACTTGTGTGACACGCGAGTTGCCCGGTTCAAGCCGGTTCCCGGGGATGGTGTTTTCGCGCCAGAATCGTTCGCAGGGCAACCTTCTGGCCGTGGTCTGTGCAGGCTCGACGCTCTCTCCGACCCCGTCGAGCGAATGGCGGTCGAAAAGCATCGACGTCCGCTCGAATGCGACCGGAAATCGCCGTATGGCGGGCAGGCGCCCGCAGTTCCTGCGAGGCCGGAGGGTGGCGCGGCCGTGCGCCCCGTCCCCGTCAGCCGGCGAAAGCGGCGCACTCCTCCCGGCGGCGGACCGGAGACGGGTACACGCGGCAGACGGCACCGCCCCGGTCAGGTCTGCGGCGCGTCGAACGGCAGGGCGCGGTGGAAGACGACCATGTCCCGCCCGGGACCGTTGTAGTCGGCGACCGTTTCCGCCTCGAAGCCCAGGCGACGGTGGAAGGCGACCGAGGCGGTGTTCCCGGTCGACGTGATCGCCTTCAGTCGCACGGCGCCGTGGCCTTGTGCGGCCTTTGCGAACGCCGCGTACAGCTGACGCCCGAGTCCGGTGCCGCGGGCGTCGTCCCGGGTGGCGATCAGGTGCACGTACCCCGTCCCGGCCGGGGTGACGAAGCCGAGCACGTACCCGCGGATCCCGTCCCCGGCCCGCGCGACCAGGCAGGTCGGGCCGAACTCCTGGACCAGGGCGAGGAGATGGAGGGAGCGCAGGTCCCGCTCCCCCCAGTACCGCGGGTGTTCGGCGAGGACCTGGTGGATGTCGGCCATCGCGGCCGGTGTGATCTGCAGGGACATGGCAGAGATGATGACAGGCGCCCGGGTCGGGACCGGCGGCGCGTGAACCGGTGCAGCCACGGCCTGCCGGACCGGGGCACCGGGCCCCGCTGGTACTTCGCTCCCGCGCGGACATCTCCCGGCGGGATCAGGCAGGTCGGCGCTCCGGCAGGGAATGCCCGGACCGCCCACCGGCTCGTGGACATCCTTCGCGCGGCGGGTCTAGGTTGACCGCGTATCCGCACCGGTCCCGCGTCGGCGATGGGAGCCTGGCCATGACGGACCTCACCCCGCTCGGTGACGGGTGGAGCCTGCACCATGCCGGGGCGTCGCTGCCCGCCCGCGTCCGCGCGGGCAGCCGGCGCGGGCCGGACGCCGACCACGGCCGGGCGGCCTCGTACCCCCTGGGACCCGTATGAGCGCTCCCACCGGGCGGGTGACCATCAAGGACGTCGCCGCCCGGGCCGGGGTGTCCAAGGGGGCGGTGTCCCTGGCCTTCAACCACAAGCCGGGGGTCTCCCACGCCACCCGGGACCGGATCTTCCGGGCCGCTCAGGAACTGGGCTGGGCCCCTGACGCGCGGGCCCGCAGCCTGTCCGGCACCCGGGTGGACACGGTGGGCCTCGCGATCTGCCGCCCGGCCCGGCTGCTGGGCCTGGAGCCCTGGTACATGGAGTTCGTCTCCGGTATCGAGAGCGTGCTGGCGACACGCTCCTGCTCGCTCCTGCTCCACCTGGTGCGGGACCTGCCGGAGGAGATAGCGCTCCAGCGCAGGTGGTGGCAGGCGCGCCAGATCGGCGGGTCCCTCCTGGTCGACTTCCGCACCGACGACCCGCGGGTGCCGGCGCTGGGTGCCCTCGGGCTGCCGGCCGTGGCGGTCGGACACCCCTCCCTCACCGGTGACTTCACCTCGGTGTGGACCGACGACGCGGGGGCGACCGCGGAGGCGGTGCGCTACCTCGCCGCACTGGGGCACCGGCGCATCGCCCGCGTCGGCGGGCCCGCCGGGCTGGGCCACAGCGCGATCCGCGCCGCGGCGTTCGACGCGACGATGCGGGAGTTGGGGCTCACCGGCGGGCTCCAGGTCGCCACCGGCTTCGAGGACGAGGAGGGGGCACGCGCCACCCGCTCGCTGGTGCTGCGTCCGGACCGTCCCACCGCGATCCTCTACGACAACGACATCATGGCGGTGGCCGGGGCGGCGGTGGCGGCCGAGACGGGCCTGCGGGTCCCGCACGACCTGTCCCTCCTGGCCTGGGACGACTCCCAGTTGTGCCGGCTGACGCACCCCGCGCTCTCCGCGATGAGCCACGATGTCCACGGTTTTGGCGCCGACGTTGCACGGACCCTGTTCGCGCTCCTGGACGGGGAGGAGGCCGAGTCCCACCCGGTCCCCACCCCCTCGCTCACGCCCCGCGGGTCCACCGGCCCGCCCACCGGGGGCTGACCGCGCCGGAGGCGGGCCGCCCGTGCGGGGCGGGTCGGCCCGTGCCCCCGGCGCGCCGACTCACCCGGCCGTCACCGGGCGGGCCGCACTCGGTGCGGTGCCGTGGACACCGGCCTCCCTGGCCGTCTCCTGGATGCCGTCCGGTCCCTGGAAGATCCGCTGCCCCCAGGCGGTGAGCCGGGAGGCGTCGAAGTCGGTGGCCATGTCCAGGTAGGCCACGTCCTGGCCGTTGCCGCTCCACGACCAGCCCAGGTAGCCCACGCCGAGCTGCCGGGTGGCGCTCATGATGGCGTCCTCGTCCGGGTCGCCGTCGGTGTGCCGGTCGCCGAACTCGCCGACCACGAGCGGCAGCTTGGCGTCGGCGAACCGGTTCAGGTAGTCGTTCACCTCGGCCGCGGTGTCGAAGACGCCGTACATGTGGACCGAGAAGAGGGTGTTGCGCTCCGGGTCGGCGGCGAACACGGACCCGGCGTTGTCACGCATGGTGAACGACCAGTCCTGTCCCCAGTTGGGCGCGTCCACCATCAGCGTGTTGTGGAACCCCGCGGCCCGCAGCTTGTTCACGGCGGCTGAGGTGTCCGCGGCCCAGGAACCGTAACCGGTGTTGCCGTAGGGCTCGTTGCCGATGTTGAGGACGACGTACTTCTCCTGGCCCCGGATCGCACTCGCGACGCTGATCCAGTAGTCGGCCGCGCGGTCCAGGCTGACGGCGCCCGCCTGCTCGCCGAATCCGGTGGTGTCGTGCGCCTCCAGGACACAGACCAGGCGGTTCTCCTTGCACTGGGCGACGACGGCGGCCACGTCGGCGGCGTCGTCGGCGGCCCAGCGGTCGCCGGTGCCCAGGACGATCCGGACCGTGTTGGCGCCGAGCGCCCTGATGTCCTGCAACGCCCGGGGGGTGCTGGACCGGTACCAGGCATGGGCCTGGTTGACGCCCCGCATGACGAAGTCGTGGCCGTCCGCGTCGAGTAACCGCCCGTCGCTGATGTGGAATCCGGGCGGGGCCTCTGCCCGGGCGGGAGGCGCGGCGGTCACGCCGAAGGTGGCCGCGGTGGCCAGGAACGCCGTCACCAGGGCGGCCAGTCGTTTCCTCATCGCTCTCTCCTGTTCGCTCGTGTGCACGCGGTTCCGCCCGCGGCGGCAGGGCGCGCGTGCGGCTCACCGGGAGGTACGGGGGCGCCGCCACCGGTGCCGCCGCCCCGCCCCGGGGATGCGGCGGGGCCGGCCGGGGCGGGCGTACCGGCCCGCGCCGGACCTGCGGCACCCCAGGCGACGTGCGGCGACCGGTGCCGGAACTGCGCTGTGGCGTCGCTGTGTTGCAGCCCCCGGCGGGCAGCGGTGACGCGCTTCCGTCCGGGCTCTCCGGCCCCTCCGGAAGCAGGGCCGACCGCCGTCCCGGGGGCCCCTGGCATCTCCGCGGGCGGTCGTGGACGACAGTAGGGGCGCGGCACGGGCAGCACAACGGTCCGGACGAAACCGGTTCAGGAGGCCACGTGCTCCGGGCTCGCCGACTCCGGGACCGCCCGGGCTCCGGGGTGGCGAAGGGCTTTCTCCGGGTGGCCGGACACTGCGGGACGAAGGCCGGAAGCAGCCGTTGCCCCGTCAGAACGCGCTAGGTTACGGTGACATAGATGTGGATCGAGATCCTGCTTCTGTCCAAGCTGGCCAGGGAACCGCTGCACGGGTACGAACTCCGGAGGGCGGTGGAGGCCTCGACGGGGCGCACCCTGTCCAACAACTCGCTCTACCCCACCCTGCGCCGGTTCGTCGACGCGGGTGCGTTGACCCGGACGGCTGAGGAGCAGGAGGCCAAGCCGCCCCGGCACGTCTACACGATCACCGACGTGGGACGGGAGCTACTGCACGACATGCTCGCCGACCTCCCGGCGGAACTTGCCCTGGACGAGGCGGAGTTCCTCGCCAGGGTCGGCAACTTCGACTGGTTGGGCGCTGCGGAGCGGTCGGCCGTCCTCGACGTGCGCGACCGTGCCCTGGCCGCGGAGTGCGACCGGCTCGCCGCGCTCGCCGGGGCGCAGGCCGATCCGTGGAGTCGCGCAGCGCTGGACCACGTACGGCACAGGTACGCCGCCGAGCGGGCATGGCTCGCCGAGCTGCGGGGTGCCGGGAAACCCATCCAACACGAGCAGAGGACCCACGCATGACGAGTACGGCGAACGAGGCACCTCAACTCCCCTTCCACCAGCCCAACGCGCTGGAGATACCGCCGCTCTTCGGTGCGCTGCGCCGCGAGGCACCGGTGACGCGGGTGACCACCCCCGCCGGCGACCCGGCCTGGTTGGTGACCTCGTTCGAGGAGGCGAAGGCAGTCTTCCGCGACGCTCGCTTCGGTCGCTCGCACCCCGCTCCCGAGCAGGCGGCCAAGATCTCCTACGCCGCGATCCAGAACGGCCCGACCGGCAACTTCGAGGACGAGGAGCGCGAGCACAAGCGGATGCGCCGGATGCTGGCGCCCGCCTTCTCCGCACCCCGCATGCGCGCCCTGACCGAGCACATCACCGAGCTGACCGGCCGCTGCCTGGACGACATGCAGGCCGCACACGACGCCCGGCCGGACGAGCCGGTCGAGCTCACCGAGCTGCTGGCGTTCCCGCTGCCGGTGCTGGTCATCTGCGCACTGCTCGGAGTCCCCTACTCCGACCGCGCCCACTTCCGCCGGCTCTCGGAGCGCATCGCCGTCCTGGACGGCGGCACGGACGCCCAGGAGGCCATGCGGGAGTTCAAGGCCTACATGACGAGCCTGGCGGTGGCCAAGCGCCGGGACCCGCAGCCCGACGTCATCTCCGACATGGTCGCCGTGCAGGCGGAGGACCCCACGTTCACCGACGACGACCTTGCCCGTCAGGCCGCGGGCCTGCTGTTCGCCGGGCACGAGACGACGTCCACCCGGATCGCCCTGGGCGTGCTGTTCCTGCTCACCGACACCGACAGGCGGGACCGGTTCCTCGCGGACCCCGAGGGCCGGGTGCAGCAGACCGTCGAGGAGATCCTGCGCATGTCGGCCACCAGCCGCACCGGCGGGCTGCTGCGGTACGCCCACGAGGACGTCGAGGTCGGCGGCGTCCGGATCGCCCGCGGCGACGCCGTGCTGGTCGCCAGCGACGCCGCCAACCGCGACGAGTCGGTCTTCCCCGACCCGGACGAGTTCGACCCGGACCGCTCCCCCAACGTCCACCTCGCCTTCGGCAACGGTGCCCACGTCTGCATCGGCGCCAACCTCGCACGGACGGAGCTGCGGGTCGTCTTCCCCGCCCTGTTCCGCCGTTTCCCGGGGATGCGCCTGGCCGTCGACCTGAACGACATCGCGGTGCGGACGAACCGGATCGCCGGCGGGGTCGACCGGGTCCCCGTCCTGTGGTGAGCCGGGCGCCGGCGTCCGGCGGCCGCGGGGCCCGCCGGGAGCGGAGCGGCCACTGCCGCCCGGCCGGCAGCGCCACCGTCCGTGCCCCGAGGAAGCGCTGAGGAGAGAACCGCCATGAAGTTGACCGTCGACCACGGCAAGTGCGTCGCCTCCGGGCAGTGTGTGATGGCTGCCGGGGACGTCTTCGACCAGCGTGAGGAGGACGGTCTCGTCGTCCTCCTCACCGAGGACCCTCCGGCCGCACTGGCCGACGACGTCCGCCACGCCGCGGCACTGTGCCCGTCCTCGGCCATCACCGTCGTGGAGGACTGAGAACTCGGCCGCCGGGTCGCGGCACACTGTGTAGGTGGTGTCGCGACCCGGCGGACCGGGCCGGCGGCCGCAAGGCTCCGGGGCGCCCTCGTGCCGCCTGGTGTGGCGGGTCGCACGACCGGGGCGGCGGGCGCCCCTCCGGCCCCGGTCAGGCCCCGGCCTTCACACCCGGGCCGTCGCCCCGCCCGCGGGCTTCGACCGCGTCCTGCACGGGAGCGGTCTCCTGAGCCCCCGGCGGCCAGGACGGCCACCCGTGGCGCGGCGGGACGGCCACCTCCCGCCACCACGGGACGACCGTGGGCGGCTCCGCGGGTTCGAAGGGCTCCCCCACCCGGGGCACCACGCTGGTCGCGCCGGCCTCGTGCGCGGCGCGCACGGTGTGCTCCGCCGGTTCGGCCCACGGGTGCGGAGCCAGGTTGAAGGTGCCCCAGTGGATGGGCACCATCACGCCACGGCTCGCCTCGCCGCCCTGGAGGTCGCGGTGGGCCCGCATGCCCTCCGCCGGAGTCATGTGCACGGCCGGCCAGAACTCGCTGTACGCGCCGACCTGGATCATCGTCGCGTCGAAGGGGCCGTGTGCGGCCCCGATCCGGGCGAATCCGGGGAAGTAGCCGGTGTCACCGCTGTGGTAGATCCGGTGGTCGGGTCCCGCCACCACCCAGGAGGCCCACAGCGCGTGCCGCGGCCCCCGCACTCCCCGGCCGCAGAAGTGCTGCGCCGGCGTCGCGGTGAGGGTGAGCGGCCCGACCTCCGTCGACTCCTTCCAGTCCAGTTCCCTGATCCGGTCCGCCGGCACGCCCCAGAACTCCAGGTCGGCGCCGACGCCCAGCGGTACGGCGAAGAGGGTGCCGGTCCGGGCGAGGGACCGGACGGTGTCCATGTCGAGGTGGTCGTAGTGGTCGTGGGAGATCACCACGACGTCCACGTCTCCCAGCTCCGTCAGCGGGACCGGCACCGGGTGCAGCCGGCGGGGGCCGGCCCAGGTGAACGGCGAGCACCGCTCCCCCCACACCGGGTCGAACAGCACGCGGCAGCCGTCGATCTCCGCCAGCACGCTGGAGTGGCCCAGCCAGGTCAGCCGCAGCCCCGAAGCCGGCGCCGTCGCCCAGTGACGCGGCGCCTCGCGGTACACCGGGATCTCACCCACCGGGGCCCGCCGCACTCTCCCCTCCCGGCTGAACTGGCTGCGGGCGAAGGGCAGCAGGGACCCGCGGGCGAACTGCTCGGCCGGCACCGGGTTGCAGAACTGGCCGTCGGCGAACTGTGGTGACCGGCGCATCCGTGCCAGCCGCTCGCCGTCCGGAGCGGCGCCGAACGAGGCGGGTCGCAACGAGGGAAAACCGACGCGTCGGAAGGGTGAGTCGGGCACGGCACCTCCTGGGTCAAGACGAACGTGGGGGAAACGGTCCGCGCGGGAAGCGGGTTCCACACGGTGGCGCGGACAGCCGGTCACCGGCGGAAGCGGCCGCGACGTCACGGAACACCCGTGTCCGTCCGGTTCGTCGCCTCTCGTCCGATCTGTCCCAGCCGTCCTCCGGCATCCGTGCTCTCCTCCGCCCCGGCCTGCATCTGTAGTCCGTGTACCACTCACGACCTGGGCAAACCCCCGTCCGCCCGGGGAACCTCCCGCAGCGGCCGAGCCCGGCGCGAGGCAGCCTCAGAAGCCGCTGACCCGCAGCGTGAGGTTGAGCCTGCCGGTGAGGCCCAGCCCTGCGGGGGCGCTGTGCGCCTCGGTGCGGGGCACCCCGTGGAAGGCGGCCCTGGACGGTCCGCCGAAGACGAAGAGGTCGCCGCTGCGCAGTGTGACGTCGGTCCAGGGCCGTCCGCGGTGCTCCAGGTTGCCGAACCGGAAGACGCAGCTGTCGCCGAGGCTGACGGAGACCACCGGGGCGGGCGAGCGTTCGTCCTCGTCCCGGTGCATGCCCATGCGGGCACCCGCCTGGTAGAAGTTCAGCAGGGCGATGTCGTAGCTGCGGCCCGAGGCGTCCCGTGCCGCCTCGGCGTCCCCGGGAGCGGCCTCGCCCGGCGGTCCGTACGCCGCCGCCACCGCCTCCTGCGCCAGCGCGTCGAGGTGGGCCGGGAACGGCTTGACCGGTGCTCCGTCGCCGTCGAAGACGGTACGGCCGTAGGCGTAGGGGAAGGAGTGCCGGCCCGGGCAGGCCGCGTTGTGCGGGGTGGCCAGCGCGCAGGACGGGCAGCGGTCCACCGGGCCCCAGTGCCGGCCCAGGGACACCTGCCGCACGGACATCCGCGCCCCGCCCCTGAGCGTCACGCTCCGCAGCCCCGCCGGCGGGCGGGCCCACTCCCGGCAGGCCGCCAGCAGGCCGCGCTGCCGGTCGGCGTCGAGCCAGTCGGGCACGTGCACGGCTCCCGGCGCGACCCGCGTCACCGGGCGGGGGAAGAGAGCGTCCACCTCTCGATTGTGCAGCAGTCCGGGAGCGGCCGGCCCGGCGGGGACGGGGCACCGGCCGGCCCTGGGGCACGGGTACGCGGTGGACTTCGCTCGGGGACGGGGGCGGGCCCGGTCCTCAGGGCTTGCGGCCCACCCCGCCGTATCCGCCGGGACGCGGCGCGTCGGCGGGTTCCCCGGGGGGCGTCCCGTCGGGGCGCCACTGCGGCCCCGGGACGAGTCCGGGTTCGATGAGGGCGAACGGCCCGAAGAGCCGGGCGATCTCCGCGTGGCTGCGCAGGACCAGCCCGGCGGTGGCCTCCCGGTAGGCGCCGACCACCGCGCGGCGCACCTCCTCGTCCGCCGGGCGGTCCGCCGCCCGCTGCTCGTCCTGGTCGGAGGTGACGTGGGTGAGGAGCAGGTGGCTGCCGGCGGGCACGGCGTCGGCGAAGGTGCGGACGATGCCGGCGGGGTCCTCCGCGTCGGTCACGAAGTGCAGGACGGCGAGCATGGAGACGGCCACGGGCTGGTCGAAGTCGATCAACTCCCGCACCACGGGGCTCTCCAGCACCGACTTCGGTTCGCGGATGTCGGCGAGCACGAACCCGGTCCCCGGGGTGTTCGTCAGCCGCGCACCCGCGTGCGTGGCCACGATCGGATCGTTGTCGACATAGACCACCCGCGTGTCCGGCGCCACCTCCCGCGCCACCTCGTGCGTGTTCGGCGACGTCGGGATACCCGTCCCCAGGTCGATGACCTGCCGCACCCCGGCCGCCACCACCGTGCGCACCGCCCGCCGCAGGAAGGCACGGTTGATGCGGACGGCGGCCCGGATCTGCGGCGAGGCGTCCAGGGCCTGCTGCGCCGCCTCGCGGTCGACCTCGTAGTTGTCGCGGCCGCCCAGGTAGTAGTCGTACATCCGCGCCGGGTGCGGTCTGCTGGTGTCGATCTCGTCAGGGCGGAAGCCCTCCTCGCCTGCCATGCCGTCTCCGTCTCGTTCGCCGCTCACCAGGTGTCCGCGCGCCCGCCGGTCGGTGCGGTGCGCGTCGTACGGGCGCTGAGCCCCGGGGTCAGGAGATGCGCCCCACCGCCCCGTAGCAGCCGACGAGGCTGACCTGCTCGGCGGTGGGCACGGCGCCCTCGGGCCGCCAGAGCGGCACCCGGACCAGTCCGGGGTGAAGGAGGGTGAGGCCGGCCAGCAGCGGCTGGATCTCCTCGTGGCTGCGGAAGGTCAGTTGCGCGGTGGCGTTGCGGTAGGCGTCCTCCAGCGCGCTGCGGGCGGTGCCGTCCAGCGGGTTGTCCGCGTCCTCGTACCGGTCGGTGGTGCCGTGGGAGAGGATGACCATGCTGCCGGGGGGCAGGGCCTGGACGAAGGTGCGGACGATGCCGGCGGGGTCCTCCGCGTCGGTCACGAAGTGCAGGACGGCCACCATGCACACCGCCACGGGCTGGCCGAAGTCGATCAACTCCCGCACCACGGGGCTCTCCAGCACCGACTCCGGTTCGCGGATGTCGGCGAGCACGAACCCGGTCCCCGGGGTGTTCGTCAGCCGCGCACCCGCGTGCGTGGCCACGATCGGATCGTTGTCGACATAGACCACCCGCGTGTCCGGCGCCACCTCCCGCGCCACCTCGTGCGTGTTCGGCGACGTCGGGATACCCGTCCCCAGATCGATGACCTGCCGCACCCCGGCCGCCACCACCGTGCGCACCGCCCGCCGCAGGAAGGCACGGTTGGCCTCCGCTCCCACCCGGATGAACGGGACGACCTCCATGGCGGGTTCCACGGCGGCGCGGTCGGCCGCGTAGTTGTCCCGGCCGCCGAGGTAGTAGTCGTACATCCGCGCCGGGTGGGGCGTGCCGGTGTCGATCTCCTCGGCGGTGAAGCCGCGCTCGCCGGCCATCGCCGACCTCCGATCCGTGGTGCTGTTCGCTGTGCCCGGGGCCGCGCCGCCCGCCGGGGGCGGCGCGGGTGAGGGACGCCCGTCGGGCGTGTGCCGGTCCGGGGGTCGGCCGCGGACCGGGGTGCGGTCACCCCTTGCGTCCCACGCCGGCCAGGAGGCCGATCCGGGCTGCCTCCTCCCGGCTGGGTTCGGCGCCGTCCGGGCGCCACAGGGGCAGGGGGACCAGTCCCGGTTCCAGGAGGGCGAACGGTCCGAAGAGCGCGGCGATCTCCTGGCGGCTGCGGAGCGCGAGGCCGGTGTTGGAGGTCTCGTAGACCTCCTCGATCTCGTCCCGCTTGTTCTCCTGGCCGGCCACCGGGAAGTAGGGCTCGGTCGTGCCGTGCGACATCGCCAGCATGCTGCCCGGGGCCAGGTCCGCGGTGAGGGTGCGGACGATGCCGGCCGGGTCGCTCTCGTGGCCGACGAAGTGGAGCACCGCGAACATGCAGACCGCGACCGGCTGGTCGAAGTCGATCAACTCCCGCACCACGGGGCTCTCCAGCACCGACTCCGGTTCGCGGATGTCGGCGAGCACGAACCCGGTCCCCGGGGTGTTCGTCAGCCGCGCACCCGCGTGCGTGGCCACGATCGGATCGTTGTCGACATAGACCACCCGCGTGTCCGGCGCCACCTCCCGCGCCACCTCGTGCGTGTTCGGCGACGTCGGGATACCCGTCCCCAGATCGATGACCTGCCGCACCCCGGCCGCCACCACCGTGCGCACCGCCCGCCGCAGGAAGGCACGGTTGGCCTCGGCGATGAGCTTGATGTACGGCACGACCTCCATGGCGCGCTCCGCGGCCACCCGGTCGACCTCGTAGTTGTCCCGGCCGCCGAGGAAGTAGTCGTACATCCGCGCCGTGTGGGCGGTGCCGGTGTCTATCTCCTCGGGCGCGAAGCCCCGTTCCGCGCTCACGCCGTTCTCCGTTCGGTGTACACGCAGCCGGAGACGTCCTCGAGGAGGAAGTCGGCGTCTCCCGCCTTCACCCCGGCGACGAAGCTGCGGATCTCGTGGTGGGTGTAGATCAGTGCCGGGCCGTCGGGGTCGGTGGACTGCCGCAGTGCGACCCTCCCGTCACCCAGACGCATCGCCTCGACGCACTCGCCACCGTTTCCGCCGCTCCACGGCTTGTGCCAGCCTTCACTGCCGAGTTCGGCTGCGGGCATGCCGTTGTAGATGCGTATCCGACTTCGATCCATCGTTCAGATCTCCTTGCGAATGCCACCCAGAAGGGCCTCGGTGGTCTGTGCCGGCGCGGCCTGCGCGCACATCCGGTCCAGTGCCTCCAGGAACTGCGACACGTCGTCGCGCTGGTCGATGTACGCGGCGCCTACCAGGCTCTCGGTGTAGGCGATGTCGGGCAGCTCGGGCACCGGGAACCGGAAGATGTGGAAGGGACCGTACATGGCCGGGTGAGGCCCGGCGGTGAAGGGGATGACCTGGAGCCGCACGTTGGGCAGCTCGGTCGCCTCCATCAGACGGGTGACCTGGTCCCGCATGACCCGGGGCTCGCCGATGGGGCGCCGGAAGACGGTCTCGTCCATGACGACCCAGAGCATCGGCGCCTCGTCCCGGGTCAGCAGGGTCTGGCGCTGCATCCGCAGGTCCACGCCGCGCTCGATGTCCTCCTGCGAGGCGTGCGGCATGCCGGCGCGCAGCACGGCGCGCGCGTACTCCCTGGTCTGCAGCAGGCCGGGGACGTAGTGGGGCTGGTAGGAGCGGATGAGGTTGGCTTCGCTCTCCAGGCTGACGTAGGCACTGAACCACTCCGGCAGCACGTCGCGGAACCTGTGCCACCAGCCGGGCTTGTTCGCCTCACGCGCCAGGGAGAGGAACCCCTCGACCTCCTGGGGGGAGGTGACGCCGTAGGTCGTCAGGAGCTTCTCGACGTACGGGATCTTCAGGCCGACTTCGGCCTTCTCCATCCGCCTGATGGTGGCGTGGGTGACGTCGAGTGCGTCGGCGGCCTGGGCGTAGGTCATCCCGACCGACTCCCGGAGGTCCTGCAAGCGCTTGCCGAGCACCATCCGCAGAACCGTGGGGGCGCCACCCGCCCGTACTTCGACCACTGGGTCTACCTCCAACTGACATGTCGAGTCCGCAGTCTGTCACGCCGTCAGGGAGCCCGACATCCCGTTCCTGCGAAACTGTAAATTACAGATTGATCCTTGCCATTCGTCACACGCATCCCACAGACTTACGGCGTGGCTTCCTCCAACAACGCTCCTTCGTTAGAGCGCAGCGGCGGTCGTATCGCCGTCCGGCGCCTGCAGGACGTTTTCCACCTTCCGGCGTGCCGCACCTCGGTCCCCGAGGCGCGCAGACGCGTCCTCGCCACTCTCTACGACTGGGGGGCCTGCCAACAGACCTGCGAGGACGCGGAGTTGGTGGTCTGTGAACTCTTCACCAATGCGGTCCGGCACGCCGACGGGGAGTCGGTGGAATGCGAGATGACCGTGATCGGCGACTGCCTGCGGGTGGAGGTCGCCGACGGGGGGACCAGCCGGACCGAGCCGATGCCCCGCCCCCGCTGCGCGGAGCGCGAGTCGGGACGGGGACTGCTGCTGGTCGGCGCCCTCTCCGACAGCTGGGGCGTGCGCGACCGTGACCAGGGGCCGGGCCGCGTCGTCTGGGCCGACCTGCCCTACCGCGGCCTGCACTGAAGTCCCCGGCCCGCGGGTGCGGCCCTGCCGGGACCGCACCCACCGCCGCTCACAGCGGCAGGAGTTCGGGACGCTTGGGCTCGACCCCGTCTCCGGAGGACTCCCCGCGCAGCCGCCGCCCGATCCAGGGCACCAGGTGTTCGCGCGCCCACATGACCGTCTCGCGGCGGCTGGCCGCCGCCGAACGCTGCTCCTCGGGCGGCCACGGCTGGTCCGGGTCGGCCGGCACCTCCAGCCCCAGCACCTGGCCGGCCCGCAGCGCCACCCGGGTGTGGCCGTCGCCGGAGAGATGCAGCCGGTCGGCGCTCCAGGCCCTGCGGTCCTGCACGGAGCGGAGCGACCACAGGTCCAGCACCAGGCAGTCGTGCCGGTCCGCGATGGCCCGTACGTGCGCCGTGTACGTGGCGATCTTGCCGCGCAGGTGGCGCAGCACCGGCACCCCGCGGGTGTCGAAACCCGTGCAGACCACGACCGTCCCGACCGCCTCCCGCAGCCGCACCACCGCCGCCTCGTAGCGGGCGGCGACGTCGTCGGGGTCGGAGCCGGGGCGCAGGATGTCGTTGCCACCGGCGCAGAAGGTCACCAGGTCGGGCGCGAGCTCGACGGCCCGGGGCACCTGCTCCGCCACGATCTGGTCCAGCAGCCTCCCCCGTACGGCCAGATTGGCGTACCGCAACGTGCCTGCCGGACGCTGCTCCGCCAGGAGGACGGCCAGCCGGTCGGCCCAGCCCAGCAGCGTCCCGTCCGGCCCGGGGTCACCGACCCCCTCGGTGAAGCTGTCCCCCACAGCGACATAACGCTCGATCGCCCCGCGGGCGCCGCCGCCCTGCACAGGCCCCGTCCGGTCCGCCGCCGCAGAGGCCGGCGACGCTTTCCGCACATCCATTGCATCTTCTGCCACGTCAGGACATCCTTCACCGCCGACCATCCCTTACGCCACCGTAACCACCTCCGGGCGGGGGTGACGCACGCCACCTGCCCGGTGCGCAGGTCCTGGGCACTCCGCCGGCGGCCCGGCGCAGGGGTGACGAAGGCCCCCGCACAGGCCCCTGCCAGGGCCGACACCCTGTCGTATGGTCGGTAAGTGCCATCACCGCGCCGGCGCGTTCCGCCGGCCCGATCCCAGGAGCGCTCGTGACGCAGACGCCCGAAGTCCCCCAGGCCGGCGCCCAGGTGGAGGAGGTGCTCACGCAGGTACGCAACTTCCGTGACGTGGGCGGTCTGCCGACGGTGGACGGGCGGCGGCTCCGCGAGGGCGTGCTCTTCCGCAGCGGTCACCTCGCGCACGCCACCGAGGCGGACGCGCAGTTCCTCGGCGGCCTGGGCCTCCACACGATCTTCGACTTCCGCAACGCCGCGGACATCAGGCTGGAGGGCCCCGACGTCGAGCTGCCGGGCGTGCGGAACGTCAACATCCCGCTGACCGACCCGGCCGACGGCGCGGAGTTCTGGCGGATGGTGCGCGACGGCGAACTCGACCAGCTCCAGGAAATCCTCGGCGACGGCAAGGCCGCCGACCGGATGACGCAGACCTACCGGTCCATCATCCTCACCCGCACCGCCGACCACAGCAGGGTGCTCCACGAGATAGCGGACGGCAGCGTCCCCGTCCTGATGCACTGCGCCGCCGGCAAGGACCGCGCGGGCCTGAGCATCGCCGTGACCCTCCTCGCCCTCGGTGTGGAGCCGGACGCCGTCGCCGCGGACTACCTGGAGTCCAACGCCGCCCACCGGCGCTACCGGGTGCGCCGCTCGGAGAACTCCGCGGCGGGCATGTCGGAGGAGGTGATGGCGCTGCTGGCGCCCCTCTTCGACGCGCGTGCCGAGTACCTCCGGGCGGCGCTGGAGACCATCGAGTCGACCTGGGGCTCCACCGAGACCTACCTGAAGGAGGGCCTGAAGCTCTCCGAGGAGACCCGTGAGCGGATGCGCGCGCGCATGCTGACGGGCTCCTGAACCTTCTCCCGCGCCGGCCCGGGCGGCCCTTTGCCCACCGGCGCCGCGGCCACCCGTCCCGTCCGGCGCCGGCCTGTCTGCCTGCCCGCCTGCCCGGCGCCCGCCGGTGAGTGGGGCGGCAGGGTTGGGCGGCGGGGTTCAGAACCGTGGCTTCACCTCGTAGCGGGGTCCCAGGTCGGGGTTGTCGACCCCCTGCAGCTCCGTGACGAGCCGCTGCTCCGCGGTGAGGTCGTGGAGCAGGTCACGGGTCTCCGCACGCCCGGTGTCCGCCCGGCGCGCGACCTCCTCCAGGTAGACCCCCGCCCCCGACCGTTCCCGCTCCAGGTCGGAGAGCGCCCGGAAGACCCGCTCGTGGGAGGGCGTGTAGTCGGCGACGTTCCGCCCCTGGTAGGACACCCCCGAGGGCTCGGGGGCACTCCCCCTCTCGGCGGTGCGCTGCGGGTCCCGCTGCTTGCCCCGGTGACGGGTGGCGGTCCGCTCCTCGTGGACGTCGACGTGGTGGGAGAGATGGGTGCGCTGCTTCGACGCGCCCGTGGTGCCGCCGCGTTCGCTGGGCAGCTCCTCGGACCGGGCTGCGGCGTGGGCCGCGGCTCGGCGCTGCTCCTCGTTGCCCTCCATCTTCTTGCTCACCATGGTGGCCTCCTCTCCTCGCGGGTGGCCTGGACACCTGTCGAGCCGGTGCCCCGGGGTGTCGGCGCGGCGCGGTGAGGTCGCCTCCGCCGCCCCGCGTCGCGGGGAGGACCGTCCGGCCCGTCCCGCCGGCGCGGCCGACGGGAGGGCGGCCGCGGCCGTCCTCCCCGTGACACGCGGTGCACCGGAGGGTCACCCCGCGTCCGCGGAGCCCGGTGGGCCCTACGCCGCCCGGACCGGGTTCCCGCCACCGGCGGGCTGAATGCACCCCGGGGCCGCCCCGCCCGGCGGCCCCCTCTGCGTCCGGCGGACTCGAGGGCTCAGCGGTTGGCCACCGCCTGCTTGACCAGGGTCCGGCCGAACTCCCAGATCAGGCCGCCACCGGAGTGGGCGTCGTCCATGACGGCGGTGAACGCCTCGACGAAGCGGTCCACCTCCGCCTCGCCGATGATCAGCGGCGGGATCAGCTTGATCACTTCCAGGTGGTCGCCGGAGACCTGGGTCAGGATGCGGTGGCGCTGCAGGAGCGGGACGACGACCATCTGGGCGAAGAGGCCCTTGCGCGCCGCCTGGAGCATCGCCCACCGGCTGCGGAGCTTCATCGACTTCGGCTTGCCGAACTCGATGCCGACCATCAGGCCCCGGCCCCGGACGTCGGCGAGGAGCTCGTAGCGGTCCACGAGCGCGGCCAGCCGGCTGCGCAGCAGGTCGCCGGTGCGGCGGGCGTTGCCGACGACGTCCTCGTCCTCCATCACCGACAGGACCGCGAGTCCGGCGGCCATGGCCTGGGCGTTGGAGCCGAAGCTGGCGGAGTGCACCAGCACCCGGTCCATCGACGAGTAGACCTTCTTGAAGATCCACTCCTTGCCGAGGGTCGCGCTGACCGGTACGTACCCGCCCGAGAGGGCCTTCGCCACGCACACCAGGTCGGGCTCGACGCCCTCCTCCGCCTGGTAGGCGTAGAAGTCACCGGTGCGGCCGAGGCCGGTCTGCACCTCGTCGGCGATGAGCAGCGCCTTGTGCTTGTGCAGGAGTTCCTGGGCGGCGCGCAGGTAACCGGGCGGTGTCGGGTGGACGCCCTTGCCCTGGATCGGTTCGACGATGAGCCCTGCGACGTCGCCGCGCGCCAGCTCCCTTCGCAGCCCGTCCAGGTCGCCCATCTCGACGGCTGTGTCCGGCAGCAGCGGGGCGAACCCGTCGCGGAATCCGCTCTCGCCGTTGACGGAGAGGGAGCCGGTGGTCAGCCCGTGGAAGGCGTGGGTGCAGTACAGGATGCGGGGCCTTCCGGTGGCGTAGCGCGCGAACTTCAGCGCGGTCTCCACCGCCTCGGTCCCGCTGTTGCCGAAGAAGACCCGCTCCAGGTGCGGGGTGTGGGCCAGCAGCTTCTCGGCCAGGAGGCCCGGCAGCGGTGGGCAGTCGAACCTCGTGAGGTCGGCGAGCTTGGCGTCGAGCACGTCGTGCAGGGCCTGCCGGACGACGGGGTGGTGGCGTCCCAGCCCCATGACGCCGAAGCCGGCGAGCATGTCGAGGTAGTCCCGGCCCTCGTCGTCGTAGAAGTAGGCGCCTTCGGCCCGCTCGTAGACCCGGTCGAAGCCGATCGTGTGCAGCATCCGGGGCAGTTGGTGGTTGAGGTGCCGGGAGTGCAGTTCGTAGCGTTCGGCGCCACGCTCGGCCAGGAGCTTGTTGAGGTCGAAGTCGGTCACGAGAGGTTCTCCTTGTCCGCCCCGGCGGTCGCGAGACGCGCCACCGTTGCGCTGATCCGTCCGGCGATCCGCGCCGGAGTCAGCCCGATGTCCGCCGGTAGCTCACCACGCCCGGTGCGGCCGAGGAACACCTCGGGCGTGCCGGGCAGGCGGACCGGGAGGTCGACGTGAGCGTCGCGCGGCGACCGCGCGACCCTCGAACCGACGCCGCCGGTAGGGCGGTTGACGGCCGTGAGGTCCCCGTGCGCGGCGGGTGGCGGCCCGCTCCTCCCGCCGCGTGCCGCCGCGGCCCCGGACGGGCCGGCGGCCGGTGCCGGGGGCCGGGTCGCCGCCGGGCCCGGGGAGGGGGCACCGTCCGGCGGGCGCTGCCGTATCGCCCCGGTCACGTGCCCCGCAGCGAAGGCCGGCCGGAAGAGGGGGAGTCCACGGACGGGGGTGTGGTGCTTCCCCTCCCCCGCTGTGCGGGCCGCGGGCGGCGCGCAGACACGACGGGCGGTGGCACCCGTTCCGGCCGTGCCGGGCCCGGGGCGGCCACCGGTTCGGGTGTCCGCCTCGACGAGCCAGGCGGGTATCTTCCCCGCGGGCCCGCCGCGTTCGCCGTCGGCGGGCGCCCTCACCCCACGCGGGGCGCGGTTCTTCGGCTGTGGCATGTTCCCCCCTGGTCGGCCAGGACGTCCGGGGGCGTCGGTCGTTTCGCGGCCACGGCCTGCGGCCGGGCCGACCCGGGGGCGGAGACGTCGGGACGAGCCTCCACCCCCGGGGTTGCACACGACTCTCAGCTGCGGTTTCCTCCGACGGTCTCCCGGGCGGCGCGCAGCGAGTTCTTCAGCGACCCCATCGTGGCGAGCACGGCGGTCGGCTCGTAGCCGCAGTGCGCCATGCAGTTGGCGCAGCGCGGGTCCTTGCCGCGACCGTACTTGTCCCACTCGGTCTTCTCGATGAGCTCCCGGTAGGTGGGCACGTAGCCGTCGCTCATCAGGTAGCAGGGGCGCTGCCAGCCGAAGAGCGAGTAGTTGGGGATGGCCCACGCCGTGCAGTCGAAGTCGACCTTGCCCTCCAGGAAGTCCAGGAAGAGCGGGCTGTGGTTGAGCCGCCAGCGCTTGCGGTTGCCGCCCGCGAACGCCTTCCGGAACAGCTCGCGGGTCTGCTCCACACCGAGGAAGTGCTCCTGGTCCGGCGCCTTCTCGTAGGCGTAGGCAGGCGACAGCATCATCTCGTCGACCTGGAGCTCGTCGTTGAGGAAGTTGAGGACCTCGATGATGGTCTGCGGGGTGTCGGTGTTGAAGAAGGTGGAGTTGGTGGTCACCCGGAAACCGCGGCGCTTGGCCTCCTTGATGGCCGCCACCGCCTCGTCGAAGACGCCTTCCTTCGCCACCGACTCGTCGTGGCGTTCCCGCATGCCGTCGATGTGCACGGCGAACGCGAAGTACGGCGAGGGGGTGAACTTCTCCATCTTCTTGCGCAGCAGCATCGCGTTGGTGCACAGGAAGACGTACTTCCTCTTGGCGACCAGCTGCCGCACGATCTCGTCGATCTGCGGGTGCATCAGGGGCTCGCCACCGGCAATGGAGACCATGGGGGCCCCGGACTCCAGTACCGCGCCGACGGCCTGGGCGACCGGCATGCGCTGCTTGAGCACGCCCGCCGGATGCTGGATCTTCCCGCATCCCTCGCACTTGAGGTTGCAGGCGAAGAGCGGTTCGAGTTCCACGATCAGTGGGAACTTCTCGCGCTTGCGGAGCTTCTGTTCAAAAAGATACGTACCGACCCGGATGGTCTGGCGAAGCGGCATGGCCATCTGGCTCACCTCCTGGGGAGCAGCAAAGAACGGTGCCATTGGAAAAAAACAGGGCGGACCGCATGCAGTACACGGAAGGCTGATATTCCACCGCGTACGGTCCCGATGCGTACGAGTTCGTGTCCCGGGGCGTCCACGACCACCCGGACGGCCGCAACCGGCCGTGGTCCCACCGCGAGAGCGGCCCGCAGGGTGGCGGCGGACTCCATGTCCACCGCCACTGCGCCGTCGGCGTGGAGTGCGGCTCGCTCCGAGCCGCGCACCACGTGGTCGCTGCCGCGCAGCAGGCCGGTGTGGACTCTCAGGCCTCGCGCCCGCAACGAACGCACCAGCAGTGCGTTCGTCTCGCAGACGAGGTCGTCCCCGCAGGGCCGGTGGTCGCGCGTGGCGTCGGCGACGACGACGTCTCCGGGACGCATCCCGGGGGCGAGGCCGGCACAGAAGCCGGTGGCCACCACCGGTGAGCCGCCGAGCCCGGGCCGCTCGCGCAGCGCCTCGGTGACGGCGCGGCGCGCCGCGTCCGGGCCCATCCCGGTGCGCAGGACGACCGCGCGGGCGGTCGTCCCGGTCCGCTGGAGGCCGCGCAGCGCGAACTTCTCGATGCCGAGCGCGCAGGCGACCACCAGGGGTGGTTCCGCTTCCAGGAGGGACGTCGGCGGCGTGAGCGCCATCAGGCCTCCACGGCGTCGGGGGTGGAGTCGGCCACATAGCGGCCGAGCGCGGTGAGCGGGAAGACCTGCCGGTAGAGGTGGTAGTTGATGGAGAAGTCCCAGGGGAAGCCGGTACCGGTGAAGTAGGGCTCGTCCCACGACCCGTCGGCCTTCTGGGTCTCCACCAACCAGCGCACGCCGCGTTCGACGGCCCGGCTGCCGCGCTCACCGGCGGCGAGCAGCGCCATGAGCGCCCAGGCCGTCTGGGAGGCGGTCGACTCACCTCGCCCGGCCCACTCCGGGTACTTGTAGGACCGCTGGTCCTCGCCCCACCCGCCGTCCTCGTTCTGCACGCTCTCCAGCCACTGCACCGCCCGCCGGACGGCCGGGTGGGAGCCGGGCACGCCGGCCGCCGCCAGCGCGGGCAGCACGGAACCCGTTCCGTAGAGGTAGTTCGTGCCCCACCGGCCGAACCAGGCGCCGAAGGCCTCCTGTTCGTCCAGCAGCCACTGCACGCCGCGGCGGGTGACCTCGTCGTCGGCCCGGCCGACGTCGGCCAGCATCTCGACGACGTGGGCGGTGACGTCGGCCGACGGCGGGTCGATGACCTCGCCGAAGTCGCAGAACGGCAGCCGGTCGGGGAACGGGCTGGTGTTGTCGGCGTCGAAGGCACCCCAGGCTCCGCCCCGCGAGCGCATGCCGACGTTCCACCGCACCGCGCGGCGGACCGCGGAGTCGACGCGTTCGGGGTCGGGGTGGGCCACGCGGCGCAGCGCGAGGACGACCTCGGCGGTGTCGTCGATGTCGGGGTAGTTGTCGTTGTCGAACTCGAAGGCGAAGGCGCCGGGGGCCAGGTCCGGGCGGCGCACCGTCCAGTCACCGGGCCGGACGACCTGCTCGGCGAGCATCCAGTCGGCGGCCTTGACCAGCTGGGGGTGGTCGGCGGGCAGCCCGGCGTCGGCCAGGGCGATGGTGGCCAGGCAGGTGTCCCACACCGGCGACTGGCAGGCCTCGATCATGCGGCTGCCGTCGGGGCGCCACACGGCGAACCGGTCGAGGGACTTCAGGCCCTCGCGCAGCACCGGGTGGTCCAGGTCGTAGCCGAGCAGGTGCAGGGCGATGACCGAGTACACCGCCGGCGGCTGGATGCCGCCCCAGCAGCCGTCGTTCTCCTGGCGCTCGATGATCCAGCGGGCTGCGGCGGCCATCGCGCTGCGGCGCAGTCTGCGCGGGGCCACCCGGTGGTAGAGGTGCAGGCCCTTGTCCAGGCGCTGGAAGAAGCCGTCCCAGCTCGTCAGTGGCGCGAGCTTCCTGGCCGGGTTGGGGTCGGCGGGGTCGGCGTGCAGTTCGTCCAGGGCGAAGGGCGCGGGACGCACCGGCCGCAGTGTCGCCACGACGGTGAGCGGCACGATGGTCTGCCGTGCCCAGCAGCCGAAGTCGTAGATGTTGAGCGGGAACCACTTGGGGAAGTAGATGAGCTCCGGCGGCAGGTCGGGCAGGTCCTCCCACTTCCACCAGCCGAACAGGGCCAGCCAGATGCGGGTGAAGACGCGGGCCGCGGCGATGCCGCCCTGCTCGCGGACCCAGGCGGCCGCCCTGGCCATGTGCGGGGCCTCGGGGTTGTCGCCGGCGAGGCGCAGGGCCACGTAGCCCTCGATGGTGGTGGAGATCTCCCCGGGGCCGCCGTGGAAGGTGGCCCAGGTGCCGTCCTCGCGCTGCTGGGCCCGGATGTACCGGGCGGCTGCCTCGGTGGTCTCGGGGTCCTGGACTCCCAGGAACTGCCGGAGCAGGAGGTCCTCGGCGTCCATCGTCACGTTGGTCTCCAGGTCCCCTTTCCACCACCCGGCGGGGTCCTGGAGGGAGAGGAGGAACCGGGTGGCGCGCTCCGTCGCACGGCGGGCGGCCGAGTCGGCCTCGTCGGAGGGCTCGGCGGTCCGGGCGTGCGGTGCGGTGGGGGCGGCCTGCGGGGTGGTGCGGGGGGCCTCGGCGGTGTCGCGGCGGCCCGGAGGTACTTCCTTGACGACCGTTCCGGTGGCGGTCTTTACAGCGCTTTTAGCGTCCGTCGCGTATTCAGTTGGACAGGTCGTGGTGTTCTCGGTGGACTCAGCAGTGGCATCGGTGGCCGCGGCTGCGTGCGGGGGAAGAGCCCCGGTGCTTCCGTCGGTCGTCGCTGTCATGGCTTCCCCTTCTGCAGTGAACTGTTAAGCGTGCATGGGGCTGCCGTCGGCCGGCGCGAGGACACACGGGCAGGCGACCCGGGTGGCAGGCGCCGGCCGGCGACTGCGAACCTCAGTGACTCTCTATGGGCGATCATCTCTCTCGTACGACGACGAAGTCCGCGAGCGCCACCAGTTGTGCGCGGACCTCGGCAGGCATGTCGATCTCGTCCAGCGCCGCCACGGCGGTGGTGTGCTGCCGGCGGGCCTCCTCGGCCGTCCACTCGCGGCCACCGGCCTCCTCGATGAGCGCGGCGCGCGAGGCGAACTCCTCCTCGGTGAAGTCGGCGATCTCGTCCTCGCTCTTGCTCGCGTCCTCCGCGAGGATGTGGGCGAGCTTGTCGGCCGCCGGGTTCTGCCCCGACAGCGCCGCGACGACGGGCAGCGACTTCTTGCGCTGCCGCAGGTCGCTCCAGGGCCGCTTGCCGGTGGCCTCCGGGTCGCCCCAGATGCCGAGGAGGTCGTCGACGGCCTGGAAGGCGAGGCCGAGGTGGTGGCCGTAGCGCTCCAGGGTGTCGGCGGTGGCGTCGTCGGCGCCCGCCAGCACCGCGCCGATGGAGACGGCGCAGGCCAGCAGGGCCCCGGTCTTGTTCCCCTCCATCTCCAGGCACTCGTGGACGGAGACCCGCTCGCGGTGCTCGTAGGAGATGTCCTGCGCCTGACCGTCGATCAGCTTGCGGGTGGCGGTCGTCAGCCGCCGGGTCGCCCGCGCCGCGTCGGCGGTGCCGAGCTCCAGGAGGATGTCGTTGGCCAGCGCGAAGAGCGCGTCACCCACCAGGATGGCCTGGGCGGGTCCGTGGACCTTCCAGACGGTGTCGCGGTGGCGGCGCTGCTCGTCGCCGTCCATGAGGTCGTCGTGCAACAGGGAGAAGTTGTGGACCAGTTCCACCGCCACCGCTCCGGGGATGCCGACCTCCGGCAGCCCTCCGGCGGCCTCGGCGGAGAGCAGGGCGAGTGCCGGGCGCACGGCCTTGCCGCCGTCCCCCTCCGCCGGGCGGCCCTGGGCGTCGATCCAACCGAAGTGGTAGGCGGCGACGGTGTCCATGGGGGGAGCGAGTCGTTCCACTGCGGCACGCAGCACCGGGGTGGCGAGCGTCCGTCCGCGCTCCAGAAGCGCGGTCACGCTCTCGGCGTCGATAGCTGGGGAAGCCGGGGTCACGGTTTCTCCTCTGTTTACGGTGCTTGTGCTCGTGCGAGCGCGCGTACTCGTCGTCATGCCGCCTCCTTGGGCAAACTGGCCGGCGGGAAGCCGAGTTCGGTGATCGCCTCGCGTGCGGCGGCCAGGCCGCTGCGCACAGCGCTTTCCATGGTCGCGGGCCACCCTGTGGCGGTCCACGCACCGGCCAGGTACAGGCCGGCGGTCCTGGTCCGGGCGGCGGGGCGGAGCCTGCCGACGCCCGGTCGGGGGGCGAACGTCGCGGTGCGCTCGCGGGTGACGAAGAAGTCCGTGACGCCGGCCCCCCGGGCTGCGGGCAGCAGCCGCTGCAGTTCCGGGAGGTAGCGGGCACGGAGGGCGGCGACCGGCTGGTCGATCTCGTCCTCGGCGGCGGACTGGGAGACGGCCAGGTACTGGCTGCCGCCCGCTGACGGGTTGTCGGCCAGGCCGGAGGTGTCGGTGCGGTCGAAGACCCACTGCACGGGTGAGCCGAGCGCGGCGAAGAACGGCCGGCGCAGCACCTTGCGGTCGTAGACGACGTGCAGGTTGAGGATGGGGGCGGTGCCGATGTCCAGCAGCCGGTCGGGGTCCGGCAGCGCGCCTGTGGGCAGCAGGCCGTGGGTCTCGCGCTGCGGCAGCGCCAGCACGACCGTGTCGGCCTCCACCTGGTCGCGCCCGGTGGGGCCGTGCTCGGCGGCGACCCGCCACCGGCCGTCCTCGGTCCGGCTCACGGCGCCGGCCCGGCAGCGCAGTTCGACCCGCACGCCGGCCTTCTGGAGGGCCTTGGCGGCCAGGGTGTCGTGGATCTCGCCGAGCGGCACCCGGGCCCAGCCGATGTCCGCCGCGCCGGGAGCGGAGAGCAGCCCGGTGCCGAAGACCTTGGCGGCGAGCGCGAGGGAGGCGTTCGCGGCCCGGGCGTTGAGGGTCGCGACGCCGACCAGGTCCCACAGGGCCTCGATGGCCGTGTCGGACTGCCCGTGGTCGCGCAGCCAGCTCGCGAAGTCGACGTCGTCCAGGGCGGGGTCCGCCGGGTCCAGGGCGCCCAGTGCGAGGGCGGCGCGGCCCACGGCGGCGCGCTCGCCCAGGGAGAGGTGCGGGTAGGTGGCCAGCGAACGGGCCAGGTGCAGCGGGACCGGAGCAGCGGTGCGGCGCAGGCGTCCCAGCCGCAGACCGGCGCGCCACTGCTCCCCCTGGGAGGTCGCGCCGGCCCGCAGCACGGGGACGTCCAGCCGCGGCTGGACCGGGGCCAGCGGCGCGGCGCCCAGCCGCTCCAGCAGGCCGGTGTAGGCGGTGCAGCAGCGCAGGTAGACGTGCTGGCCGTTGTCGACGCTCAGCCTGCCGGCGGCACTGTCACGCTGGAAGGAGAAGACCAGGCCGCCGAGCCGGGGGCGGCTCTCCAGAAGGGTGACCTGCAGGCCGGCGCCGGCCAGGGCCAGCGCGGCGGTCGTCCCCGCCAGGCCGCCGCCGACGACGACCGCGGTCCTCCCGGTCCCGCCGCGCGGAGCGCGCGGTCCGGCCGCGTCGGGCATGTCGCACCCCGCCGTCATGCGTCCTCCCCCCGGTTCGCCTCCCAGGACGCGTACGTCCGAGAGGGGGTTGCTTCCCAGCGATCGCCGGCCTCACCCCTCGCGGCGGCGAGCGGTGCGCATGATTCACCCGTTCGATACGCCCCGCGGCGGGTCATACAGGCCTCCCGGAGGCCCGGCGCCGGGCGACGGCGCGGGCGTCCAGCCCGGCCAGACCGCGGACGGCGACCAGCGCCTTCTCGCGGCCCGGCAACGAGACCCTGCCCCGCAGCACCCCTTCGGGCGTCGCGGCGATACGCCCCAGCAGGCGGTGGTAGATCCCCGCCATGGCGGCCACGCAGGCGCCGCTGCGACGGTCGAGCATGGGCAGCAGCCGGAACCCCTCGTCGAAGAGGGCACGGGCGCGGCGGACCTCGAAGTGCACCAGACCTGCGAAGTCGGCGCCGGGCGGCGGGACGGGAGCGGCGAAGCCGTCCGTGCAGCCGAACTTCTCCAGGTCCTCCGCCGGCAGGTAGGTCCTGCCCTCCAGGGCGTCCTCCCGCACGTCCCGGAGGATGTTGGTCAGTTGCAGCGCCAGGCCGAGGGTGTCGGCGTACTCGGCGGCGCGCGCGGTGTCCGGCGCGCCGGGGACGGTGCCGAAGATGCCCAGCGACAGGCGGCCGATGGCGCCGGCGACGCAGCGGCAGTACACCTTCAGGTCGTCCCAGGAGCGGTACGTCTCGCCTCGCACGTCCATCTGGACACCGTCGATCAGTTCGTCCAGTCCCGCCAGCGGAACCGGGAAGCGCCGGGCGGTGTCGGCCAGGGCGACGGCCACCGGGTCGGTGTCGTCCTCCTGTACCTCGCCGGCCTTGACCCGGGCCAGCACCTCGCGGGTCTCCTCCAGGCGCCGGTGCTTGACCTCCGGCTCCAGGGCACCGTCGCCGATGTCGTCCACCCGCCGGGAGAAGGCGTACAGGGCGGACATGCCCTGGCGCTTGGCCGTGGGCAGCAACCGGATGCCGTAGGCGAAGTTGCGGGCCTGCGTGCCCGTGACGGCCTCGCAGTAGCGGTATGCCGCCAGGACCGGTGCGGACGCGGACGCTGTTGTCTCCACCGTCCGACTCACCCCTTTCGTCGCAGTGTCGCCCCTACCTCGCGCAGCAGGCTGAGCTTGGGCGGTTTGGGGGGGCCGGGGAGCACGTCGTGGTCGGCGTCCGCCACCGCCTGAAGGGCGGCGCGGCCACCGGCGACGAAGCCGGCGAGCAGCAGCCGGAGCCTGCCGTGGACGCTGCGCACCAGCCCGGTGCCCTCGTCCAGCAGGTCGCTCGCGCGTGCCGCCTCGAAGGCGATCAGCGCGCGCACCGCGGACCCGGCCCGCGGAGCTTTCAGGTCGTCCTCGCTCACACCGAAGCGTTCCATGTCCTCGCGGGGCAGGTACACCCGGTCACGGCGCAGGTCCTCGGCGACGTCCTGGAGGTGTTCGACGATCTGCAGGGCCGTGCACACGGCGTCGGAGCGGCGCACCCGTTCGGGGCTGGTGGTGCCGGTGACGCCCAGGACGAGACGGCCGACGGGGTTGGCCGAGAGTTCGCAGTAGGCCAGGAGGTCCTCGTAGCGTTCGTACCTGCTCACCCGCTGGTCCTGCCGGTTGGCCTCGATGAGGTCCAGGAAGGGCTTCGGGGTCAGGGTGCGCCGCCGGACGGTGGGGCCCAGAGCGCGCATCAGGGGATGGCCGGGGCCGGGCGCCTTGTTGCTGAAGACGCGGAAGAGGTCGTCCTCCAGCGCGTCCAGCATCGCCGGGCGGTCCTCGGACCGGGAGCGTTCCAGGCCCAGGAGCACGGCGTCCTCGCCGCCGGGGGCGAGGTCCCCGTCGCCGATGTCGTCGACCAGCCGGGCGAACCCGTAGACAGCCATGAGGTCGGCGCGCCAGGCGCGCGGCAGGAAGAACGGCGCGACGGGGAAGTTCTCGTGCGCGGCCTTGTCGAGGGTGTTCGCCTGCGCGGTGGTCCCCGGGCTCACCGGAGGCAACCCGGCGCTTGGGGAAGCCGGAGAGGTCCAGTAGCCATTGCCGTCACAACTCCCGTTCTACACCGCCAGGCATAATTAACTCATTTCAGACACGCCGCCGACCGCGACCGACCGAACGCGACAGGGCGGCACTCGAGTATGGGAATTTGCCCGACTTGTGCAGCATGTGCCGTTCGGTACCCCATAGCTTACGCCGTACGTCTCGACGCCGTCCGCGGGGGTGCCGATCCTTCGACAACGATCGGATCAACAGCCACCACGAGGCAACTGTTCCGGACCACGACGGAGTTGACCATTAATTAACCTCGACGGCCCCGCGAGTCGCACTCGCGGGGCCGAAAAGGCAAGGATAGGACTACTTGCCCGTTTCCTTCTCGTATGCCTTGATTACTTCGTCGGTGGGGCCGTCCATCAGGAGTTCCCCCTTCTCCAGCCAGAGCACCCGGTCACAGGTGTCGCGGATGGACTTGTTGTTGTGACTGACCAGGAAGACGGTTCCGGCCTCCTTGCGGAGCTCGCGAATACGTGCTTCGGACCGTTTTTGGAACTTGCGGTCACCGGTCGCCAAAGCCTCGTCGATCATCAGCACGTCATGGTCCTTCGCGGCGGCGATGGAGAACCGCAGACGTGCGGCCATACCGGAGGAGTAGGTGCGCATCGGAAGCGAGATGAAGTCGCCCTTCTCGTTGATGCCGGAGAAGTCGACGATCTGCTGGTACCGCTCCCTGACTTGCTCGCGCGACATTCCCATCGCCAAACCACCGAGCACGACGTTCTTCTCGCCGGTGAGGTCGTTCATGAGAGCGGCGTTGACACCGAGCAGCGAGGGCTGCCCGTGGGTGTACACCTTCCCCCGTTCGGCGGGCAGCAGCCCGGCCACCGCCTTCAGCAGCGTCGACTTTCCCGAACCGTTGGACCCGATCAGCCCGATGGACTCACCCCGGTAGGCGGTGAAGGTGACGCCCTTGACGGCGTGCACCTCACGGACACCGGTGGACGGCCTGCGCCGCACGATGCGGTTGAGCGCGGCCGTGGCACTGCCCCGGCCCGCGCCAGCGCCGTAGACGCGGTAGACGATGTGCAGGTCGTCGGCGATGACGGTGGGGGTGCGCTCCCCGCGCTGCGCGACCGTCGCGCCGGCCGCGGTCTCCTCGGGCATGTTCTCCTGCTCAGCCACGTCCGTACCTCTCCTCCGCCTTCCAGAAGAACACGAAGCCCACCACACCCATGACGACCGCCCAGCCCAGCGCCAGCGCCCACACGTGCGGGGGGAGCTGGTGGGCGGTGAAGCTGTCGATGAGCGCGAACCGCATCAGGTCGATGTAGACGGCCGCCGGGTTGACGTCCAGCACGAACTGGATGAACCCCGGCACGTGCTTGCCCCGCGTGATGACGTCGATGCTGTACATGACGCCGGAGGCGTACATCCAGGTGCGCAGCACGAACGGCATGAGCTGGGCCAGGTCGGGCGTCTTGCTCCCGAGCCGGGCCATGACCATGGCCAGCCCGGTGTTGAACACGAACTGCAGCGCCAGTGCGGGGAAGGCCAGCAGCCAGGACCAGCCCGGGACCTGCCGGAAGCCCAGCAGGATCACCACCAGCACGACCATGGAGAACATCAGCTGCTTGAGCTGCATCAGGCAGAACGAGATGGGCAGGCAGGCCCGCGGGAAGTGCAGGGCCCGCACCAGCCCCAGGTTGCCCGAGATGGCACGGGTGCCCGCGAGTACCGAACTCTGGGTGAAGGTGAACAGGAACACGCCCGTCACCAGGAACGGGATGTAGTCCGGCACGCCCCGGCTGGTCCCGATCAGGAGGCCGAAGATCAGGTAGTAGACGAGCGCGTTGAGCAGCGGCGTCACCACCTGCCAGAGCTGGCCCAGCTTCGCCTGGCTGAACTGCGCGGTCAGCTTGGCGCTGGAGAAGGCCGAGACGAAGTGGCGGCGGTCCCACAGCTCGGCGACATAGGCAGGCAGGCTGGGGCGGGCACCGCTCTGCGACAGCCCGTACTTCCGGGCCAGCTCGGCGGGGCTGAGCCCCTCGTCCGCCGGCGGCTGGGGCCGCTCGGCCAGCACGCCGTCGTGGGTGGTCTCGCTCACAGTCGACACTTTCGTCCTCTGGGTGCGGTCCGGAACTCTTCCCGGACCGCGTTGCTCATTACTGACGAGCTTGTCAGATGACGGGCGGACGTCCCAGTCGTGTGAGCCGCCACACGGTGCGCCACCGCATCGGCCGCCGCGGACCGCACGGGGAGGTCCAGCCCTCCCGGAAGCCGCCGAGCCAGGCCCGCAGCGCCTGTCCGGAGGGCCTGCGCGCCACCGTGAGCAGCAGCCACACCCCCAGGTAGACGGGGACGAGCAGGGCCGGCAGGTTGCGGCGGGCCAGCCAGACCCGGTTGCGCGCGACCATCCGGTGGTACACCGCATGGCGGCTCGGCGCCGTCGTCGGGTGGTGGAGGACCATGTCCGCCCGGTAGTCGATCTCCCAGCCGGCGTCCAGCGCCCGCCAGGCCAGGTCGGTCTCCTCGTGGGCGTAGAAGAAGTCCTCGGGCAACTCCCCCACCTCGGCGAAGACCGCCGTGCGCACCGCGTTGGCGCCGCCGAGGAAGGTGGTGACACGGGAGGAGCGCATCGGGTCGGAGGCCCGCAGCCGCGGCACGTGGCGGCGCTGGGTGACGCCTGTCTCGGGGTCGGCGATGCGGAAGCTGATGATGCCGAGCCGCTCGTCCCGGGCGAAGGCCTCACGGCACAGCTCGGCGGTGTCCGCCCTGGGCAGCAGGCCGTCGTCGTCGAGGAAGAGCAGTATGTCCACCTCGCAGCCGCCGGGGCCGAAGGCCTCTATTCCGACGTTGCGCCCGGCGGGGATGCCCACGTTCTCCGGCAGCTCGACGGTGCGTATGTGCTCCGGGAGGTCCGGCAGCGGCGCACCGTTGCCGACGACGACGACCTCGACCCGCTCCCCCTCCTGACGGGCCACGGAGTCCAGCAGGGCGCGCAGTTCCTCGGGGCGGTTGCCCATGGTCAGGACCACCGCGCCCACCCGGGCGGGCCGGGTCGCGGAACCGGAGTGGGCCGAAGGGGTGGAGTGGATCGAGGTCACGACTCTCGCCTTCCGTTACTTGAGCCTGCTGGAGGCCAGGATCGACACCAGGTGGAGCAGGGTCTGCAGGACCGCGATGCCGGCGAGGACGGCGACGCCCAGCCGGCTGAAGAACAGGTCGCCCCGGATCGAGTCCACGATCGCCAGCACGAGGATCAGCAGGGACGCCTCGATGCCGAGGACCAGGCGGTGGAACTTCAGCGCGGCGGCGGCCCGGCGGGCCAGCGCCATGCCGGACGAGCGCGGCTCGGAGGCCGTCTCCTTGACCGGCGGCAGCCCGCCCTGGTGCCGTGCCACCCCGACCAGGTCCGTCTCGGCCTTGATCAGGATCGCGCCGAGAGCGGCGAGGGTGCCGAGGAAGGCCCACAGCCAGTCGATGCGTCCGCTGCCCCACAGGTCGGCCGCGCGCAGGCCGAAGCCCACCAGGACGGCCGCGTCGGTCAGGTACGCGCCGACCCGGTCCAGGTAGACGCCGCCCAGCGAGAACTGCTTCTTCCAGCGGGCGACCTCGCCGTCCACGCAGTCCAGCAGCAGGTAGAGCTGGACGGCGACCACGCCGAGCACCGCACCCGCCACGCCCGGCACCAGGAGTGCCGGGGCGGCGAGCACGCCGCAGACCGTCATGAGGTAGGTCAGCTGGTTGGGCGTGACCCTGGTGTTCACCAGGTGGCGGTCGACCCGCAGCGAGATCTCCCGCATGTACAGGCGCCCGCCCCAGTGCTCACCACTGCGCCGGTCCTTCACCCCGGCGGGGTGGACGACCGGCCGGAGCTCAGCTACTGACGGTTTTGGCATAGTCGGCGTACGCGTCCCTGATCTGGTCGGTGGACAGGTCGAGGTGCTCGAGGATCGTGTAGCGGCCCGGACGGGTCTGCGGTGCGTACGCGACGGCCTTGACGAACTCCTCGTCGCTGAAGCCGATCTCCCCGGGGGTCACCGGCAGGCCGTGGCGGCGCAGGCTCTCGACCATCAGGGAGCAGGTCTCCGTGTCGCCCCGCAGATGGGTGGCGAAGGCCGCGCCGAGGCCGCACTGCTCGCCGTGGCTCGCCGCCCGCTTGGGGAACAGCAGGTCGAAGGCGTGGTTGATCTCGTGGCAGGCACCCGAGGCCGGGCGGCTGTCGCCCGCCACCGACATGGAGATGCCGGTGAGCACCAGGCCCTCGGCGAGGATCTGCAGGAAGCTGTCGTCGCCGACGCCGCCGGGGTGGCGCAGCACCGCCTCACCGGCCTGGCGCGCCATGGCGGCGGCCAGTCCGTCGATGTCCTCGCCCGTCTCGCGGTGGGAGAGTTCCCAGTCCGCGACGGCGGAGATGTTGGAGATGGCGTCGCCGATCCCGGACCGCACGTAGCGGACCGGGGCCTCCCGGATGATGTCGAGGTCGATGACGACCGCGATGGGGTTGGGCACCCCGTAGGAGCCGCGGCCCGCGTCGTTGTCGAGGGTGGCGACCGGCGAGCACAGACCGTCGTGCGAGAGGTTCGTCGCCACGGCGACCAGCGGCAGGCCGATCCGCGCGGCGGCGTACTTGGCGCAGTCGATGATCTTGCCGCCGCCCAGGCCCACCACGGCGTCGTAGCGGCCCTTTTTCATGGCGTCGCCGAGCTTGATGGCGTCGTCGAGGGTGCCGCCGCCCACCTCGTACCAGTCGGCGCCCGGCAGCGCCGGCGCCAGCCGCTCACGCAGCTTGGCGCCGGAACCGCCGCTTATCGCGATGGCCAGCTTTCCTGAGGCGGAGATCCGCTGGTCGGCCAGGAGACCCGCCAGGTCGTCCAGCGCGCCGGCGTTGATGTCGACGACGACCGGAGACGGAATGAGGCGGGTCAGTACCGGCATGCGATCTCACGGCCCTTCGCGAGGTCGTCGTGGTTGTCGATCTCGACCCAGTCGACCTCCCCGATGGGGCAGACGTCGACCTGGAAGCCGCGGTTGACCAGCTCCTGGTAACCGTCCTCGTAGTAGAGCTGCGGGTCGCGCTCGTAGGTGGCCTTCAGCGCGTCGGCGAGCTCCTCGGCGGCCTCGCCCTCGATGAGGGTGACACCGATGTACTCGCCAGTGGCCTCGGCCGGGTCCATGAGCTTGGTGATCTTCTGGACGCCCTTGTCGGGGTCGACGACGACCTTCATCTCCTCGTCGGCGAGCTGCTTGACGGTGTCCAGCGCGAGGATGATCTTCTTGCCGTCACCCCGGGCCGCCAGCAGGCTCTTCTCGACGGAGACCGGGTGCACGGTGTCGCCGTTGGCGAGGATCACGCTGTGCTTGATCGCGTCCCGGCCGCACCACAGGGAGTAGGCGTTGTTCCACTCCTCGGCCTTGTCGTTGTCGATCAGCGTGAGCTTGAGGCCGTACTTGGCCTCCAGCGCCGCCTTGCGCTCGTAGACGGCTTCCTTGCGGTAGCCGACGATGATCGCGACCTCGGTGAGGCCGATCTCCGCGAAGTTCCCGAGGGCGATGTCCAGGACGGTCGTCGCCTCCTCGTCGCCCTCGGGCCCGACCGGCACCAGCGCCTTGGGGAGGGTGTCGGTGTAGGGGCGCAGGCGCCGTCCGGCGCCTGCGGCCAGCACGAGGCCGATCATGCGGGTTCTCCTTCGTCGTGTACGGCGGGTGCCTTTGCGGACACCCAGAAGCGGATGCTCTCGACGAGCACCAGCAGCGCCAAGATCCCGGCGAGGACCGTGAGCGCGTAGGGGAAACCAGTGGAATGCAGCAGGGCTGCGAGGACGGTGACGAGCAACGTCCGCCCTTCATGGCCACCCGTGGCGCTCACTAGCCATCCGGGGGGAGCGCCGCTGCCTCCGCGAATGCGGTAGACGGTGTCGTAGTGATGGTAGGCGACCGCGGCCACCAGGCCGAATGCCGCGGGCAGCGCCCCGTGGACGCCCGAGCGGGCGGCCAGGGCGAGGACGGTGACGTACTCGCCGGCGCGGAAGAACGAGGGGACCAGCCAGTCCAGGGGCCCGTCCAGGGCTCCCCGGGTGGCGAAGGCGCTCGTCACCAGGTAGCAGGCCGCGCCCAGGACCGGCCACCAGCTGCCCGGCTGTGACCACAGCGACAGTGCGACGACGGCGGCGGCGCCCACCAGCGCGGCGAGCGGGGCCAGCGGCAGGCGGCCACCTCGTCCGCGGCCGAGGGCGGCGGACAGTGCCCGGGAGAGGGGGCCCGCGTCGGCGAGGTCGGCCAGGGCCCGGGCGGCGTGGGCGGAGCTGCGGGCCCGCCGCGTCACGGACCGCAGGAGCCGGCCGGCAGTGGTGTAGCAGGCGGCGAGCGCCGAGAGGACCAGGAGGACCGAGAAGGTGATGCGCGGTGTGGTGCAGGCCGTGAGGACGGCCACCAGTGCCCAGCGTTCACCGATGGGGAGGACGATCATCCGGCGGGCCCATACCGTCCAGCCGACCCGGTCCAGGCGGTCGGAGAAGCCGGCGGTGGGGCTGGTGTTGGCGGGGCCTGCCGCGCCGGGCGCCGCGGGGTCCGGGGTCTGCGCCTCGTTGTAGGCGTTGTCCAGCAGGTGGCGGCAGGTCTGCAGCACCATCGCGCCGAGTGCCAGCGCCCAGACGTCGTCGCCGCCGCGGGCCGCGCCGAGGGCGAGACCGGCGTAGTAGGCGTACTCCTTGGCGCGGTCGAAGGTCGCGTCCAGCCAGGCGCCGAGGGTGGAGTACTGCAGGGAGTAGCGGGCGAGCTGTCCGTCGGCGCAGTCCAGTACGAACGAGGCGATCAGGAGGACGCCGGCCGCCACGAAGCCGCCGCGGGTTCCGGTGGCGGCGCAGCCGGCGGCTATCAGTGCGGTCAGCAGGGAGGCGGTGGTCACCTGGTTGGGGGTGAGGCCGCGTCGGGCGCACCACCGGGCGACGTAGCGCGAGTAGGGGCTGATGCAGTGGGTGGTGAAGAACCCGTCGCGGGACTTCACGGCGGAGCGCAGCCGGACCGCTTCCTCGTCGACGGCGGCGACGGCCGCGCGGGCGGCCTCGCGGGCGGGCTCGTCGGGCGGGACGGTGGCCACCAGGGAGCCCAGCTCCACCCGGTGGAGGGAGGCACCCTCCTCGCCTGCGTCTTCCAGTGTCCGCGCCAGGGTGTCGGGGAGGCTGGTGGTGAGGGCGTCGGCATCGGTGCTCACGGCCGCGCGGACCGGCAGCGGCTGGGCCGCCGCCTGTGCGGCGGCGCGGGCCAGGGCCGGGCGCGCCTGGGGCTGGGCGCTGAGCGCCCCGGGTATGGCGGCGGCCGGGAAGCGCGGGTCGGTCAGCGCCAGTCGCAGAGCGTGACGGTGGCCGATCAGGCGCGGGTCGACGACGGCGGCCCGCTGTGCGGCCGGCACGGCGGCGAGCAGGCCGGGCACCTCGTCCGGGGCTGCGGCGACGACCACGTCGAAGCCCAGCGACCGCAGGTCGCCTTCGAGCGGCGAGCCGGCGACCGGCGGACCGGTGAGGATGGCGGTCGACAGACGAACTCACTCCTTGCAAGCTGGCGAGGGCGCCTCGGCGGTGACCGCATTCGGTACGGCCTACCCCGGCAGCGCGCGCGAGACACCTTCACCCCGGTGGGGCGGCGTGCACGTCGGCAGAGGCTATCCGATCACCGAGGGCGTTCGTTCACCCTCCATTCATCCGTACTCGGATGACCGGGGGTGACCTCTGTTCCGATCATCATGGTGGATTGAGGGGCCGTGAACAACCGGCGTCCACCGCGACGAGGGCCGGGCGGGGCCGTGACCCGCGGTGGGGCGTGTCGCGGCCGGGACCAGGTGGGCGCCGGGCGCGGGCCCCGGACGGGTGCCGGTGGGGGGAGCTCCGGTCCGGTGCGGCGGACTGGCTCATCCGGGTGAGATGCCTCTCACCCTGTGTCACTGCGGACACGTCTCCCTCTCCGTGCCCGTGCGGCATGCGCCCTGCGGGGTCCGCTCACCGTCCCGGGCCCGGCGGCAGGTGTGGTGGCGAGCGCGGGCCGGCCCGCGAGAGGACCGGACGGTGCCCGCGGCTCAGAGCGGAAGGGGGCGTGTCAGGGGGCGCGCGGGGTTGCGGGAGGGAGTGCGACGGGGCAGGGGCAGGCGCTGTCTCACGAGGTGGGGAGCGCCTGAGGCAGACTGGGCGCGACGACCGAGAGAAGGATGCGCATGCCGATCACACCTACTCACGCACAGACCGCCGCCGCCTCGTCCGCACCCCCGGCGGACGACGCCGCCGAGCCCATCATGCTGGAGCTGGTGGACGAGGAGGGCCGGACGATCGGCGTCCAGGAGAAGCTCGCCGCCCACCAGGCTCCCGGGCAGCTCCACCGCGCTTTCTCGGTGTTCCTCTTCGACGAGCAGGGCCGGCTGCTGCTGCAGCGCCGTGCCCTGGGCAAGTACCACTCCCCCGGCGTCTGGTCCAACACCTGCTGCGGCCACCCCTACCCCGGGGAGTCCCCGTTCGCGGCGGCAGCCCGGCGCACCCACGAGGAGCTGGGGGTGGGACCGTCGCTGCTGGCGGAGGCGGGCACCGTGCGCTACAACCACCCCGACCCCGCCTCCGGCCTGGTCGAGCAGGAGTACAACCACCTCTTCGTCGGGCTGGTGCGTGGCGCGCCGCAGCCCGACCCGGAGGAGATCGAGGAGATCGCCTTCGTCACCGCTCAGGAACTCGCCGCCCGCCACGCCGAGGACGTCTTCTCCGCGTGGTTCATGACCGTTCTGGACGCCGCGCGCCCGGCGGTGCGGGAGCTCACCGGGGGTGCGGCGGGCTGGTGACGGCTGCGGCGTCGGGAAAGAGCGGCAGTTCGGCCCAGACGGCCTTGCCGCCGCTGGCGGTCCGCTCCACGTCGCAGGTCCCGCCGGCCTCCTCGGCGACCATCTTGACCAGCCAGAGCCCGCGGCCCCCGAGGTCGTGCTCGGTGGCCTCCAGAGCCTTCGGACGGTACGGGTGCTCGTCCTCGACGGCCACCCGTACCCAATCCCCCTTCACCGCGACCTCGACGGCGACGGTGGGCGAGAGCAGCGCGGCGTGCCGTACCGCGTTGGTCACCAGTTCGGAGACGATCAGCAGCAGGCCGTCCCTGATGTCGCGGGCCACGGGGATCCGCTGCCGGTCCAGCAGCGCGCGAACGGCGTGGCGGGTTTCGGGGACCGACGAGTCCAGCGCCGGCGTGGTGAACCGCCAGACACCGCCGTCGGGGGCCGGGTCGGACAGGTCCGAGGGGGGATCGGCTGGGGGTCCAGAAGGCGTCCTCACAAAAACGAGTTTTGTGAGAACTTGGTGCGCACAAAGCACCTGAACGCAAGTAGTCAGGTCTTGTCGCTTTACGGCCACCCACGCCCGCAACCGACCGGTTTTCCTCCGGTACCGGTGGACGAGACACCACTAGCCGACAGCCCACCGCCAGGTCCGCGTCCCGCGGTCCGTACCAGCGGGCCCCGCAGGCCGTGCCGGAACGACACGAGGGCCCGGTGCGCTGCACCGGGCCCTCGTCACAGTAGCGGGGACAGGATTTGAACCTGCGACCTCTGGGTTATGAGCCCAGCGAGCTACCGAGCTGCTCCACCCCGCGTCGTGAACACCACCTTACGGGTCCCCGAGCACGACGCCAAATCCTCGCTCCGGCCCCGTGCACGCCCGCCGGGACGCCCCGGACGCGGGCAGCCGGCACTGCCTAGGATCTGCGCCCATGGAGCCGGCCCTGCACACCCGTGTCGCCGACGGCGTCGCCACCGTCGTCATCCGCCATCCCGCCCGCCGCAACGCCATGACCGGTGCGATGTGGCGGTCCCTGCCGCCTCTGCTGGACCGCCTCGCCGCGGACCCCGCCGTGCGCTGCCTGGTCCTCACCGGCGCGGGGGACACCTTCTGCGCCGGTGCCGACATCACCATGCTGCTGGACGGGAAGGAGGACGCGCGCGCCCTGGCGGTGGCGGCCGAGGAGGCGCTGGCCGCCTTCCCCAAGCCGACGGTGGCGGCCGTGCGCGGCGCCTGCGTCGGCGGCGGCTGCCAGTTGGCCGTCGCCTGCGACCTCAGGTTCGCCGAACACGGTGCGCTCCTCGGCCTCACCCCCGCGCGCCTCGGTGTCGTCTACCCCGCCTCGGCGACGGCCCGGCTCAGAAGCCTGGTGGGGCCCTCGACCGCCAAGTACCTCCTCTTCTCCGGCGAGTTGGTGGGCGCCGACCGGGCCCTGCGGATGGGGCTGGTCGACGAGGTGACCGGTGCGGGCCTGCTGACCGAGCGCGTGGACCGGTTCACCGCCGCCCTCGCCGGCGGCTCCCTGCTGACGCAGATGGCGGCGAAGGAGTTCACCGACCGGGAGGGGACCCCGGCCGAGCGGGAGGCCCACTGGGCCTCGGCGGCCGTCGGCAGCGGCGAGACCGCCGAGGGGGCCGCTGCGTTCCTCGGCCGGCGTCCGCCCCGCTTCGCCTGGCGTCCCGGGGCGTCCTTCCCCGGCGCCGCGCCCCCACCTCACGAAGGCTGACTACGCCTCGGTAACGTGCGCGCATGACGACCACGCAGCCCGCCTCCGAGGCGACCGCCCAGCCCGCCCCGGACACCCTCCCGGAGCACGCCGGCCGCAAGTGCCACAACGTGCTCAACCCCCTGCACTCGGCCCTGTACTTCTCACCGGACCTGGCAGCGGAGCTGACCGCGCTGGGCCTGACGAACCGCGCGGGCTACTTCGCGGGCCGCGCCGCCGCCCTGGGCGCCGTCGGGCCGGGCGCCGTCGCGGCCACCTTCTACAACTTCAAGTACGAGCTGGTCGCCGAGCACCTGCCGGCGCTGTGGTCCACCGTCTCGCCGGCCCAGGTGCTGCGGGCCCGTCTCTCGGCGGCCGACACCACGCTGCGCAGGCTGCTGGGCGAGGAGACCGTCGCCTCCGCGGAGATGGCCGAGGCCGCGCAGCTCGCCCTGGAGGCGACACGCGGCTGCACGCCGCACGCGCGACCGCTCTACGCCGCCCACGCCGACCTGCCGGTCCCGCAGGAGCCGCACCTGGCCCTGTGGCACGCCGCCACGCTGCTGCGCGAGCACCGCGGCGACGGCCACCTGGCCGTGCTGCTGGACGAGGAGCTCGACGGGCTGGAGGCGGTCGTCTCGCACACCGCGAGCGGCAAGGGCATGAACCGCACCTGGGTCATGTCGACGCGGGGCTGGGACGAGAGCGAGTGGGCCGCCGCCGAGGGCCGGCTCCGCGACCGCGGACTCCTGGATGCCGAGGGCACCTTGACGGAGGCCGGAGTCGCCATGCGGCAACGCGTGGAGGAGCGCACCGACCGGCTCGACCGCGCCCCCTACGCGCACCTGGGTGCAGCGGGCGTGGCACGACTGACGGAGCTGGGCACCGCCTTCACCCGGCAGGCGCTCGCCGCCGGGGCGTTCCCCGCGGACCTCTTCGGCGCCCGCTGACCCTCGCGCCGGGTGGTCCGGTCCGCGGCTTGAGGCCGACCACCCGGCACCGCGCCCGCCGGGGTCCGTCGTTGCTCCCCCCGACGCGTTCCGGCACCACGCCGCGCCCCCGGCGCTACCGGCGCTGTCCCCGGTACCTGCCACAATGCGTCGCGGAACGGGGCGAACGTAACTGAGACGGAGCGCAATGGTGACGACCTCCATCACCGGGTCCATCGAGGCCCGCATCGCCGAGGAACTCGGTGTGAAGGAGCGGCAGGTGAGGGCCGCCGTCGAACTGCTCGACGGGGGTGCGACGGTGCCGTTCATCGCCCGGTACCGCAAGGAGGCGACCGAGACGCTCGACGACGCGCAGTTGCGCGCGTTGGAGGAGCGGCTGCGCTACCTGCGCGAGTTGGAGGAGCGGCGGGAGGCCGTCCTGGAGTCGGTGCGCTCCCAGGGCAAGCTGGACGCGGCGCTGGAGGCCCGGATCAGGGCCGCCGACTCCAAGGCACGGCTGGAGGACGTCTACCTCCCCTACAAGCCGAAGCGGCGCACCAAGGCGCAGATCGCCCGCGAGGCCGGCCTCGAACCGCTGGCGCTGGGGCTGCTGGCGGACCCGACGGTGGAGCCGGCGGCGGCTGCCGCCCCGTTCGTGTCGGCCGACAAGGGGGTCGCCGACGCCGCCGCCGCGCTGGAGGGCGCCCGGGCCGTCCTCACCGAGCGGTTCGGCGAGGACGCCGACCTCGTCGGTGAGCTCCGGGAGCGGATGTGGACCCGCGGCCGGCTGGTGGCGAAGGTCCGCGAGAACAAGGCCGAGGACGGCGCAAAGTTCGCCGACTACTTCGACTTCTCCGAGCCCTTCACCGCACTCCCCTCCCACCGCGTGCTGGCCATGCTGCGGGGCGAGAAGGAGGAGGTGCTCGACCTCACGCTGGAGCCGGAGCCGGCGGACGAGGCCGCGGCCACCGGCCCCAGCAGCTACGAGCGGGCGGTCGCCCGGCGCTTCGGCATCGAGGACCGGGGCCGTCCCGCGGACACCTGGCTGCTGGAGACGGTCCGTTGGGCCTGGCGCACCCGGATCCTGGTCCACCTCGGCATCGATCTGCGGCTGCGGCTGCGGCAGTCGGCGGAGGACGAGGCGGTGAGGGTGTTCGCCGCCAACCTCCGCGACCTGCTGCTGGCCGCGCCCGCCGGGACGCGGGCCACGATGGGGCTGGACCCGGGCTTCCGCACCGGTGTGAAGGTCGCCGTGGTCGACGCCACGGGCAAGGTCGCCGCGACGGACACGATTTATCCGCACGTCCCGCAGCAGAAGTGGGACGCCGCGCTCGCCACCCTGGGCCGCCTCGCCGAGGAGCACGGGGTCGAGCTGATCGCCATCGGCAACGGCACCGCCTCCCGTGAGACGGACCGCCTGGCGGCGGAGCTGATCGCGGCCCGGCCGGCGCTGAAGCTGACGAAGGTCGTGGTCAGTGAGGCCGGGGCGTCGGTGTACTCGGCCTCGGCCTTCGCCTCGCAGGAACTTCCGGAGCTGGACGTCTCGCTGCGCGGCGCGGTCTCCATCGCCCGCCGCCTGCAGGATCCGCTCGCCGAACTGGTCAAGATCGATCCGAAGTCCATCGGGGTGGGGCAGTACCAGCACGACCTGTCCGAGGTGAAGCTCTCGCGCTCGCTGGACGCGGTCGTCGAGGACTGCGTCAACGGTGTCGGCGTGGACGTCAACACCGCCTCCGCCCCGCTGCTCTCGCGGGTGTCGGGGATCAGCTCGGGGCTGGCGGAGAACATCGTCGCGCACCGGGACGCCAACGGCCCCTTCCGCACACGCCGCGCGCTCAAGGACGTCTCCCGCCTGGGCCCCAAGGCCTACGAGCAGTGCGCCGGCTTCCTGCGCATCCCGGGCGGTGAGGACCCGCTGGACGCCTCCAGCGTGCACCCGGAGGCCTACCCGGTGGTGCGCCGCATCGCCGCGGGCGCCGGCGGCGACGTCGCCACGCTCATCGGTGACACGCGCACCCTGCGGGGGCTGCGTCCGGCCGACTTCGTCGACGACTCCTTCGGCCTGCCGACGGTGACCGACATCCTGCACGAGTTGGAGAAGCCGGGGCGCGACCCGCGGCCGGTCTTCCGGACGGCGACCTTCAAGGAGGGCGTGGAGAAGATCGGCGACCTCCGGGCGGGCATGCTGCTGGAGGGCGTCGTCACCAACGTGGCGGCGTTCGGCGCCTTCGTCGACGTCGGCGTCCACCAGGACGGCCTGGTGCACGTCTCGGCGATGTCGAAGACCTTCGTGAAGGACCCGCGGGACGTGGTCAAGCCCGGCGACATCGTGCGGGTCAAGGTGCTCGACGTGGACGTGCCCCGCAAGCGCATCTCCCTCACGCTCCGGCTGGAGGACGAGGCCGAGGGCGGACGGACCGCGGGTGAGGGCCGGAGGTCCGGGGGTGAGGGCCGGCGGTCCGGCGGGGACGGCCGGCGTGGCGCCCCGCCGCGGCAGCGTGGCGGAGCCGGCGGCGCGGAGGCCGGCCGCCGCGGTGAGGGCCGCCGGGGCGGGGACCGCCGCGGCGGGGACGCGTCGGGCGGCGCGATGGCGGACGCCCTGCGGCGGGCCGGCCTGCTGGGTCCGGAGCAGCGGCGGCGCTGAGCGGCGCCGTCCGCGGGCGGACGACGGCCCGTGCCGTCGTCCGCCCGCGGAGACCGCGGTTCAGGGTGAGGCTGCCTCGGACCGCCCGGAGATCCGGCCGAGTTCCGCGGCCAGCTCGTCCAGCGGGCCGCTGTCCGGGACCGGGGGCAGCGGGGAGGCGGCCGCCTCCCGCACGCCGACCTTCCGCAGCCGCCGGGCTCCCTGGTTCTGCCGCTCCAGGGAGTCGGCCAGCTCCGCCGGCCGGCTCCACAGGCTGCGGACCCGCTCCGCCGACGGCCGCGGCTGCCCGTGCTCCAGGCTCACCGCGCAGGCCGTGACGGCGTCGACGACGCGTTCGGCCGCCGTCACCACCGTGATCCAGTCGGTGCCGCCGCCCCGGGTGGCCAGCAGTTCCGCGGCGGCGGTCTCCGCCGCGGTCCGGGCCTCACCGAGTGCGGCATAGGCCGCGCGTCGCAGCTCCTGGCGCCGGCCGGCGCCCTTGCCGGGGTCGGCGGTCAGGGTATGGCGCAGGTAGGCGGCGGTGCGGCGCAGGCCTGTGGCCAGGCGCGGGGCGATGCGCCGCCGCGGGTCGGCCAGTCGCGGCAGGTGGCCGACGACCAGGACGATGGCGCAGGCCACGCTGGTGTCGACCACCCGTTCCGGCGCCGCCTCGCGGGAGCCGCCCACGTACACGAAGGAGAGGACCATCAACGTGATCGCGATGGTCTGGAGCGCGAAGTGGCGGACGGCGAAGGGCAGCAGCGCGCCCCCGGCTCCGGCGACGCAGGCCGGCCACCACTGACCGCCGGCCAGTGCCTCGACGGCGCCGAAGACGAGGACGCCGAGGACGGTTCCGACGAACCGGTTGACGGTGCGCGAGAAGAGCGGGCCCAGGTCGGGCTTGACGAGGAAGGTCGCGGTGACCGGCAGCCAGTACCAGTGCTCGGGCCGCAGCAGCAGCGCGACGGCGGCGCTCACGGCGATGCACACCCCCACCCGCGTCCCGTACTCGCGGCCGGCCAGCCCGAACACGCCGCGTCCCCGGCGGGTGCGGGGCTGCACCAGCCGCACCAGCCGTCGCAGCGTGGTGTGCCGGGGCAGCCGGGGGGACGCGCCCTGACCGTGGCCGGCACGTGGGGTCGCCGCCACCGCGGGGACGAGGCCCTCGGCGGCGGGCGCGTCGGGTCCGGTGCGCGCGAAGACGATGGCGGTGTCCAGCAGTGAGCGGTCGAAGGCGGTGCGGCCGGCCGTCGAGGGGTCCGGGGCGGCGAGGCGGCCGGGCGGTTCGCCGGTGCGCAGCGACCACGCGAACTCCCGCGGGCCCTCGGCGATGCGCCGCGGCAGGGGCTGCGCCTCCCACAGCAGGGCCACGCTGGCCTCGCACAGGGCGATGGCCGCGGCGAGGCGCTCGGCGAGGTGCCGCTCGGCGGGCCGGGGACGGCGGGGGCGGCGGGTGAAGAGGCGGTGCAGCCGGACCGCCTCGTCGGCCCGGTCCAGTGCGGCGGTCAGCCGCCGCCGGGCCGCTTCGGCCTCCCCGCTGCCGGCTGCCTCAAGGGCGTCGCCGAGCGCGTCGAAGACCGTGGCGACGGCTGCCCGCTCGCCGCTGAGCGGTCCGCCGGCCGGGCGCGGTGGGCGCAGCAGGGAGCGGAGCAGGAGCAGCCACAGGCCTCCGCCCAGCAGCAGCAGCGCCTTCTCCCAGGGCGGCAGCGGGAAGGGCATGCCGGCGCCCAGGACGGTGGCCGCGAGCATCTGCATCCCGGCGTTGGAGCGGACCGGACCGGCCACGCTGCCTGCGCCGGAGACGTAGCCGACGACGAAGAGCGCCGGCACCAGCCACCAGTCGGCGTCGCCCTCCCGCAGCAGCGCCCCGAGGAACATGCCGAGGGCGGAGGCGAGCGCCGGCAGACCGATGTGGACCAGTCCGGTCCGGTGGGTGCCGGGCCGGTCGTTGACTCCGGCGAGCGTGGAGCCGAGGGCTGCCAGCACACCTGCTGCGGTGGCGCCGGTGGCGAGGCCCACGGCCATCAGCGGTCCGGCGCACAGAGCGCCCCGGACCACGCCGGGCCAGGGCACGGGTTGGCGCTGCCAGCGCAGCGGGTGGGCGAGCCAGGGGGGCAGGGGGCGGCGGACGAGAGGCATGGGCCTCCTAACCGAACGGCGCCGGCGGTAACCGGCGGCGACTGGGCCGGACGAGCGGCGGGCCCGAGGGGCGTCATCGGCCGACGGTGCGGTCACCTGCGATCTGCCCCTTCCGTCCGGGCACGGCGGGGCGCTGGTCGGCACCATCGTATCGGTCCGGCCCGGGCCGGCCGGGGAGCGCCGGCCCGGGCCGCGCCCGTCGCCCGGTCGGGGGCGCACCTGCGGGGCTCCCCGGGGCACGTGAGAAGACCTGCGGCCCGCCGGCCGCGTCCTGCTCCTGCGCGGCGCGCTCGGCGGCGATGCTGCTGACCCGGCCGCGCACCGCGAACCAGCCGACCACGAGGGCTGCCGCGATGACGGGGATCAGCATGACGGTCTTCTGGCCCACTCCGTCGCTGTCGAAGCCCATCAGGACGATCACGCCCACCAGGAAGGCGATGGTGACGATGTCGGTGACGGGGGTGCCCCGCAGCCGGAAGCCGGGCCGCTCGATGAGGCCGGCCTTGGACCGCCGGACGAACACCATGTGGCAGACCATGATCGTGCACCAGGTGCTGATGACGCCGAGGGCGGCGATGTTCAGGACGATCTCGAAGGCCTCGCCGGGCACCACGTAGTTCAGGACGACGCCCAGCACGCACACCACGGAGGTCATCAGGATGCCGCCGTAGGGGACCTGGTTCCGGTTCATCAGCCCGGCGAACCGTGGTGCGGAGCCGGCGAGCGACATGGAGCGCAGGATGCGGCCGGTGGAGTACAGGCCGGAGTTGAGGCTGGACATGGCGGCGGTCAGCACCACCAGGTTCATGACGTCGCCGGCCGCGGGCACGCCGACGTTGGAGAGCACGGTGACGAAGGGGCTCTCGTCACCGGTGAACTTGTTCCACGGCATGAGCAGGGTCAGCAGGATGACGGATCCGACGTAGAAGACGCCGACCCGCCACATGATCGAGTTGACCGCCTTGGGCACGACCTTGTGCGGCTCGCTGGTCTCGCCCGCCGTGACACCGACCAGTTCGACGGCGGAGTAGGCGAAGACGACACCCTGCAGGACGATGACCACGGGCAGCACGCCCATGGGGAAGAGCCCGCCGCTGCCGCTGATCACGTCGAGGCCCGGCGTGTGTCCGGCGACCGGGTGCTGGGTGGCGAGCAGGAAGATGCCGATGAGCATGAAGACCACGAGCGCCGCGACCTTGATGATCGCGAACCAGAACTCCATCTCGCCGAAGATCTTCACCGAGATCAGGTTGATCGTCAGCACCACGGCCAGGGCAATCAGCGCCATGACCCACTGCGGTACGGAGGTGAACATGCTCCAGTAGTGGGTGTACAGGGCGATCGCGGTGATGTCGGCGATACCGGTGGTGGACCAGTTCAGCACGTACATCCAGCCGGCCGCGTAGGCCCCCTTCTCGCCCAGGAACTCGCGGGCGTAGGAGACGAAGGACCCGGAGGACGGGCGGTGGACCACCAGCTCACCGAGGGCCCGGACGACGAAGAAGGCGAACATGCCGCACACCGCGTAGGCGACGGCGAGTGCCGGGCCGGCGGAGGCGAGGCGTCCGCCCGCTCCGAGGAACAGGCCCGTTCCGATGGCGCCGCCGATGGCGATCATGTTGATGTGGCGGCCGGTGAGGCCCTTGCTGTAGCCGGCGTCGCCCGCGTCCTGCGAGGCGACGTGCTCCCCCCCGCCCGGCGGCCGGTGTGCGTCCTTGAGGGCGGTTTCCGTGGTCACAGCTGTTTCGACCCGCTTTCGGAGTGTCGGTGGGGCTGTCGTCCGGACCGCGGTGGCGGTATCCGGCCGATGGCACACCTTCCCCGATCGGGGGCCGCGCGTCAGTGGGATGGGTCACAACAGGTGGCTGCGGGGTGTCCAGGAGGCAACGTCTGCCCGAACGTCACCACCGGGGGTGTCCGATCGTGCACTGCGGCGCTGTGCGGGGGCGGCGCCGGGCCGTGGCGGGGCGGTGGGTCCGGCCGTCCCGCCCGCCCCGTGAGGGGACGGGCGGGACGGGGGCGCCACGGGCGGTTCAGGCGTCGCGGAAGGTCCCGCCCCGTTCGGCCGTCTCCACCAGGAGGCGGGGCGGCGTGAAGCGCTCGCCGTAGCGGTCCGCCAGCTCGCGGGCCCGGGCCAGGAAGCCGCGCGGGCCGCCTTGGTAGCCGTTGACGTACTGGAGCACTCCCCCGGTCCAGCCGGGGAAGCCGATGCCGAGCAGGGAGCCGACGTTGGCGTCGGCGACGGAGGTGAGGACGCCCTCCTCCAGGCAGCGCACGGACTCCAGGGCCTCGGCGAACAGCATCCGCTCCTTCAGGTCGCGGAAGGGCACCTCCGCGTCACCGCGGGTGAAGTGCTCGCGCAGCCCGGGCCACAGGCGGCCCCGTCGGCCGTCCTCGCCGTACTCGTAGAAGCCGGCGCCGCCGGAGCGCCCGGTGCGGCCGAACTCCTCGACCATGCGGTCCACGACGGCGTCGGCCGGGTGGGGGGTCCAGGTGCCGCCGGACTCCTCGACGGCGCGGCGGCTCTCCTCGCGGATGCGGCGGGGCAGGGTGAGGGTCAGCTCGTCCATCAGCGCGAGCACCTTGGCGGGATAGCCGGCCTGGGCCGCCGCCTGCTCCACGGTGGCCGGGTCGACGCCCTCGCCGATCATGGCGACGCCCTCGTTGAGGAAGTGGCCGATGACGCGGGAGGTGAAGAAGCCCCGCGAGTCGTGCACCACCACGGGGGTCTTGCGGATCTGGCGGGTGAGGTCGAAGGCACGGGCCAGCGCCTCGTCGCTGCTCTGCTCGCCTCGGATGATCTCCACGAGCGGCATCTTGTCGACCGGTGAGAAGAAGTGCAGGCCCACGAAGTCGCGGGGCCGCTCGACCCCTTCGGCCAGCAGGGTGATGGGCAGCGTGGAGGTGTTGGAGCAGAGCAGCGCGTCCGGTGCCACCACCTGCTGCACCTCCTGGAAGACCTTGTGCTTGAGGGCGGGGTCCTCGAAGACGGCCTCGATGACCGCGTCGCAGCCGGCGAGGTCGGCAGCCTCGGCGGTGGGGGTGATGCGCGCCAGCACCGCGTCCCGCTCCGTGGTGGTGGTGCGTCCGCGTGCCACCGCCTTGTCCAGCAGCTTCTCGGCGTAACCCCTGCCCTTGCGGGCGTTGTCGAGGGAGATGTCCTTGAGGAAGACCTCGATGCCGGCCTTCGCGCAGACGTAGGCGATCGCCGCGCCCATCATGCCGGCGCCGAGGACGGCGACTCTGCTGACGGTGCGGCGGGGGACGTCCGCGGGACGGCTGGCGCCGGAGTTGACCCGCTGCATGTCGAAGAAGAACGCCTGGATCATGTTCTTCGAGGTCTGTCCGGTGACCAGCTCCACGAAGTAGCGGGCCTCGATCACCTGCGCCGTCTCGAAGTCGACCTGGGAGCCCTCCACCGCGGCGGCCAGGATGTTGCGGGGTGCGGGGTAGGGGGCGCCGCCGAGCTGCTTCTTGAGGTTGGCGGGGAAGGCGGGGAGGTTGGCGGCGAACTTGGGCTGGGCGGGGGTGCCGCCGGGGATGCGGTAGCCCTCGGTGTCCCACGGCTGGCGGGAGTCGGGGTGCGCGTCGATGAACGCGCGTGCCCTGGACAGCAGTTCCTCCTGGTCGGCGGCGACCTCGTGGACGAGCCCGGCCTCCTTGGCGCGCACCGCTGAGTAACCGGTGCCCTGCAGCAGGACCTTGAGGAGGGCGTCGGCCACTCCGAGCAGGCGGACGGTGCGCACCACGCCGCCGGCGGCCGGGAGCAGGCCGAGGGTGACCTCCGGCAGCCCGATCCTGACGCCCGGGGCGTCCAGGGCGACGCGGTGGTGGCAGGCCAGCGCGATCTCGTAGCCGCCGCCGAGCGCCGCGCCGCCCACCGCCGCGACGACCGGTTTGCCGAGGGTCTCCAGCCGCCGCAGGTCCCGCTTGAGCGACATGCCGCCGTCGAAGGCGCGCTGTGCGTCCTCGGGGGTGACCGCGATGAGGTCGCGCAGGTCGCCGCCGGCGAAGAAGGTCTTCTTGGCGGAGGTGACGATGACGCCGCGCACCGTCTCGGCCTCCGCCTCCAGACGGTCCACCACGCGGGTGAGGGAGGCTTTGAAGGCGGCGTTCATCGTGTTGGCCGACTGGTCGGGGTCGTCCAGGACGAGGGTGACGACTCCGCTCTCGTCCTGTTCCCAGCGGATGGTGTCGGGCTGGCTCATGTGGGTTCTCCGTTTGCGGGCTGCGGGAGCGGGGGCTCGGGGACGCGGCGGGCGGCGGCCGGCAGGGGCGCGCGTGGGGTCAGAGCCGTTCGACGACGGTGGCGATGCCCATGCCGCCGCCGGCGCACAGCGTGGCCAGGCCGTACCGCTTGTCCTGCCGCTCCAGTTCGTCCAGCAGGGTGCCGAGGATGACCGCGCCGGTCGCGCCCAGGGGGTGGCCCATGGCGATGGCGCCGCCGTTGACGTTGACCTTCTCCACCGGGAGGTCCAGGTCCTTCAGAAAGCGCAGGACGACGGAGGCGAAGGCCTCGTTGATCTCGAACAGGTCGATGTCGTCGACGGTCAGCCCCGCCTTGGCGAGCGCCTTGCGGGCGGCGGGCGCGGGGCCGGTCAGCATGATGGTGGGCTCCACCCCTGAGACGGCGCCGGAGACGACGCGCGCCCGCGGGCGCAGGCCGTACCGCTCGCCGACCTCGGCGTTGCCCACGACCACCAGTGCCGAACCGTCGACGATGCCGGAGGAGTTGCCGGCGTGGTGGACGTGGTCGATCGCCTCCAGCCAGTGGTACTTCTGCAGCGCCACCGCGTCGAAGCCGCCGTCGGCGCCCATCCGGGCGAAGGAGGGACGCAGCGCGGCCAGCCCCTCGGCGGTGGTGCCGGGGCGGATGTGCTCGTCCCGGTCCAGCACCACGAGCCCGCTGCGGTCCCTGACGGGGACGACGGAGCGGTCGAAGCGCCCCTCCTTCCACGCGGTGGCGGCGCGCTCCTGGGAGAGGGCGGCGTAGGCGTCGACGTCCGTCCTGCTGAAGCCCTCCAGGGTGGCGATGAGGTCGGCGCTGACGCCCTGGGGGACGAAGTCGGTCTGGTGGGCCGTCATCGGGTCCGTCGCCAGCGCGCCGCCGTCGGAGCCGAGCGGGACGCGGGACATCGACTCGACGCCGCCCGCGAACACCAGGTCCTCCCACCCGGAACGCACCTTGGCGGCTGCGGTGTTGACGGCTTCCAGCCCGGAGGCGCAGAACCTGTTGAGCTGCAGCCCGGCGACCGTGTCGGGCAGGCCCGCGACGAGCGCGGCTGCCTTGGCGATGTCGAAGCCCTGGTCGCCGACAGGGCTGACGACGCCGAGGACGAGGTCGTCGACGGCGTCGAGGTCGAGGTCGGGGTGGCGTTCACGCAGCTCGTGGACGAGCCCCACGACGAGGTCGATCGGTTTGACGCCGTGCAGGGCGCCGTCCGCCTTGCCGCGGCCTCGCGGGGTACGGATCGCTTCGTACACATACGCTTCGGCTGTCACTTCTGGGTGCCTTTCGGTGGGCGGGGCCTTGCGGGGAGGAGGGCGGGGCGCGCGGTCCCGTCCGCGACGGTGGGCGCGGCGCGCGAGGACCTCAGGGGCCGGGCGGGCCCGGGTCGGCTGCGGGCGGCACCGGGGCGGGGCCGGGTCGGGGCGGTGTGGCCCGGTGGAGGGCGCCTGCGGCGTCCGTGTCCGGCGCTGCGGTCGGCAGCCCCCAGTCCCGTGCGACGGCCGCGGCGTCGGCGCCTGGTGCGGGGGGCGGCGCCGGGTCTGCCGGCGGGGTGCGGGAGAAGCGGGGGGCCGGGGCGGGCTGCGGGACGCCGTCGAGGTCGAGGAAGGTGCGGCGTGCCCGCAGGTGGGGGTGGTCGGGGGCCTCGCGGAGCGAGAGGACGGGTGCCACGCAGGCGTCCGTGCCCTCGAAGACCTCGCTCCACTGGGCGCGGGTCCGCTGCGCGAAGGCCCGGGCCACCTCGGCGCGCAGCCGGGGCCAGGCCTCCGGGTCCGCGCGGTCGGGGACCTCGCCGGCCACCCCCAGCAGGTCGAGGAACTGCACGTAGAACCGCTCCTCCAGGGCGCCGACCGCCATGTAGCGGTGGTCCGCCGTCTCGTAGGTGCCGTAGAAGGGGGCGCCGCCGTCCAGGAGGTTGGCCTCGGGACGGTCCTGCCACCCCCCGGCGGCCAGCAGCGCGTGGATCATCGTCGTCAGGTGGCTGGTCCCGTCCACGACGGCGGCGTCCACCACCTGCCCCGCGCCCTGCTCGGCACGGGCGTGGTGGAGGGCGGCGAGGACCCCGAGGACCAGGTAGAGCGAGCCGCCCGCGTAGTCCCCGAGGAGGTTGGCGGGCGGGTTGGGCGGCTGTCCCGCCTTGCCGGCCAGGCCCAGCGCACCCGTCACCGCGATGTAGCCGACGTCGTGACCGGCGCTGTGGGCCAGCGGACCGTCCTGCCCCCAGCCCGTCATCCGCCCGTACACCAGGCGGGGGTTGCGCTCCAGGCAGGGTTGCGGGCCGACGCCCAGCCGCTCGGCCACCCCGGGCCGGTACCCCTCGATCAGGATGTCGGCGCGTTCGACCAGGTCGAGGACGTGCGCCACGCCCTGCGGGGTCTTGAGGTCGACGAGGACCGAACGCTTGCCGCGGTTGGTGAGGTCCTGGGCGGGATCGACACCCAGGCCGGCGCCCCCGGGGCGGTCGACGCGGACGACGTCGGCGCCGAGGTCGGCCAGTGTCATGGCGGCGAAGGGGCCGGGACCGATGCCGGCCAACTCCACCACGCGCACGCCGTCCAGCGGCCCGCTGGGTGCCCTCGTCATCGAGGCCTCCGATGTGAACCCGTGAGTAACACCTGCGATGGTAGGAACGTGTTTCAGTTTCTACAAGACATCCGCGCCTGCTGCGGGGACGCGCGAGGGGGACCTGACACCGCGGTCAGAACGCCTCCCGTCGGCCCTTCCCGTCCCTCCGACCGGCGGCGGGCGGCAATCGCCGGGTGACGGAGGGACGCGGGTGACGGGGTGGCGAGCGACGAGGGCGCGGGTGACGGAGGGGGCGCACGGCCGGCGACGGGCGCAGCCGGCCGGACGTCGGCGACGGGTCGTCAGAGGGCGGCCAGCGCGCGGCGGCACAGCGAGTCCGCGGCACGTGTGGTCTCGGGGAGCCGGTAGCTCGGAGCGAGTGCGAGGGTGAGCGCGCAGGCGTGGGCAAGGTCCACCCGGTGCCCGACGGAGACGAAGACCGGCTTCACCCCCGCCCGGGTCCGCAGCGCCATCCCGACCACCTCGCCCGGGCCCGCCGCGACCCCGGACCCGGCGGTAGCGGCCGTCTCCGGCGCGCTCCAGGCGGCATCGCCCCCGCCGTCCGCGACGAGGAGCGCGTCCTTGCTGCCGTTGCCGCCGTCCGCCTCGTGGCGCCTGTACCCCTCGTCGACGAGCGGTGCGGTGGCACCCCGTTCCGGCCCCAACGGGCCGTGCCGGAACAGGAAGGGGGTCTTCGCGACGCCGATGGAGGGGAGGCCGGTCAGGACGCCCAGGTGGCTGGCGAGGCCGAAGCGCCGCGGATGGGCGTAGCCGTATCCGTCGCACACCAGGAGGTCCGGCGTCACCGGCAGGTCCGCCAGGGCGGCGATCACGGTGGGGATCTCGCGGAAGGCCAGCAGGCCCGGCACGTAGGGGAAGGCCACGCTGCCGACCGCCGTAGCCTCCGCCACGACGCTCAGGGTGGCGGCGTCCAGGGCGACCGCGGCGGCGACGACCAGGTCACGGGCATCGTCGTAGGCCACGTCGACCCCGGCCACGGTTCCGGCGAACCCCGGTTCGGGCCCCGGCTCGTCCAGCGCGACGAGCGGGCGGAGCCGCTCCTGCGCGGCTCTGGCACCGGCCTCCGTGGTGGGCCAGTTCCGCAGTTCGTCGGCGCACAGGGCTTCGGTCGGGTCATCCATGGTGGGGGAAGCGTACCCACGGTCCCCGGGACGCCCGGACCCGGCCGTCCCCAGCGCGCGGGGCGCCGGGCCGGAGCCGCCGGCCGCCCTCCGCCGCGGGCGCGGGGCGTGCGAGTCCGGGGCCGGGCATCGGGGCGGGACGGAAGAGGTGCCGTGCGGGGAGCCGGCGGTCGGAGCGCTCCGCATAGGCTGCCGGGATGTTCGTACTGGAACTCACCTACACCGCCCCGCTCGACAAGGTCGACGCCCTGCTCCCGGACCACGTCGAGTGGCTGGACCGCCACTACGCCGCGGGTCACTTCCTGGCCTCCGGGCGCAAGGACCCACGGGACGGCGGCGTCATCCTGGCCGGCTTCCCCGACCTGGCCACCGCCGAGTCCGCTGTCGCCGAGGACCCGTTCGTGACGGGCGGGGTCTGCGAGTACCGCATCACCCGGTTCATCGCGACCAAGACGGTCCCGGCCCTCCAGGACTACCGCGAGACCCTGGCCTGACCCCTTCCTTCCGTGGCCCCGGACGTCGAGGAGACCTCCGGGGCCCTCCGACACCCTTCTGAGGTGTCCGGTGTGCCGTGCGTGACGCCCTCCGCCGGCGCTCGCGGGGCCCGCGTACGCCGTTTTCCTGGCGCTCGCCCGACCGTGCACCCCCGCACGCCTTCTCTCCGGCAGCGCCGGCAACGGTCGTCTCCCCCGGCCCGGGCCGGACTTGCAGGACACCCCCGCCCGCCGCGGCCGGTGCCCCTGCTCCAACCCCTGACCTGCGCCTCCCCGTTGCGGGAGCGGCGAGAGCCCTCTCGGCGGCCGGGAGGCGCAGCACGCTTCTCGCGGACGACCGGGAAGCCACCGCGCCCCGGCGGCTGCCGGCGCTCCGTCCGCCCGCCTCCGCCCCGGCGGGCAACAGTCAGCGCCGACCGACAAGCGAACACCCGAACGAGAGATAGCCCGGCCACCCGGTTCTGCGTAGAGTTGCATTCACACAGACAGTACGACGCAACATCACGCAGTACTTTGCAGTCTTTGTGCAACATCCGCGGTCGTCGCCCCAGCGGTCACGACCGTCCGAGTCACACGGCTCCGCCGCCAGGCCGAGCCCGCACCACTGCACGATCTGGCCATCCCGCACACCGATGTGAGAGCGCAGGACCCGTCATGACCGAGACCACGTACATGGAAACGGAACTCCGCAGCCAACCGGAGACCTGGCAGCGCGCCGCTGAACTGGTCGCGGCCGGCGTGCCTCTGCCCAAGGCAGGACAACGCGTCGCCGTGGTGGGGTGCGGCACCTCCTGGTTCATGGCCCAGTCGTACGCCACTCTGCGGGAGTCCTCGGGGGCCGGCGTCACCGACGCCTTCGCCGCCTCCGAGGCCTTCCTGGACGGAGCCCGCGGTTACGACGCCCTCATCGCCATCAGCCGCTCCGGCACCACGACGGAGGTGCTGCGCCTGCTGGACGCGGTACGTGGACGTATCCCCACCGTGACCGTGCTGGGCGACCCCGACACTCCGGCCACCGACCTCTCCGACGAGACGGTCGTCCTGGACTTCGCCGACGAACGCTCGGTGGTGCAGACGAGGTTCGCCACCACGGCCCTGTCCCTGTTCCGCGCCCACCTCGGTGAGGACGTCGCCGCCGCCGCGCAGGACGCACACTCCGCCCTGGACGCCCCGGTGGAGCAACGCTGGCTGGACGCCGAACAGTTCACCTTCCTCGGCACCGGCTGGACGGTGGGCCTGGCCAGTGAGGCCGCCCTGAAGATGCGGGAGGCCTCGCAGAGCTGGACGGAGTCCTACCCGGCGATGGAGTACCGCCACGGCCCCATCTCCATAGCGGCTCCCGGGCGCGTGACCTGGTCCTTCGGGGAGCCTCCGGAGGGGCTGGCCGGCGATGTCGCCGCCACCGGCGCGGAATTCGTCCACCACGCCCGTGACCCCCTGGCCGAACTCGTCCTCGCCCAGCGCGTCGCCCTGGCGCGTGCCCGGGCGCGGGGCCTGGACCCTGACAATCCGCGCAGCCTCACCCGCTCGGTGATGCTCGACGCCCCCTCCCCCACCTCCTGAATCCGGGAGAGAGATCCCCCGCACGGTCCTTCCGGAACATCCGACAGGGAGTCGGCTCATGCCTCTGGTCCCCACCGCGTCGATCGTCAGCTCAGCCCGGCAGGCGGGCTGTGGCGCCGCGGCCTTCAACGTCGTCCATCTGGAGACGGCGGAAGCCCTGGTGGCCGCCGCCGAAGAGGCGCGGGCGCCCCTCATCCTCCAGATCAGCGAGAACTGCGTCCGCTACCACGGGAGCCTCCTACCCCTGCTGCGTGCCACGATGACGCTGGCCGAGTCGTCGACGGCGGACCTCGCCGTCCATCTCGACCACGTCACCGACCCCGACCTGGTACGCGAGGGTGTGGCAGCGGGGGCTGGTTCGGTGATGGTGGACGCCTCCTCGCTGCCCTACGCGGCCAATGTGGCGACCACCGCTGAGCTCACCGCCTGGTGTCACGAACGGGGCGTCCACGTCGAGGCGGAGTTGGGCGAGGTGGGCGGCAAGGACGGGGTGCACGCTCCCGGGGCCCGTACCGACCCCGGCGAGGCGCGGGCATTCGTCGCCGCCACGGGCGTGGACACGCTGGCCGTGGCGGTCGGCTCCTCGCACGCCATGCGCGAACGCACCACCGTGCTCGACAAGGACCTCATCGCCGCCCTGCGCGAGGCACTGCCGGTCCCGTTGGTCCTGCACGGTTCCTCGGGCGTACCGGACGAGGAGCTGCGGCGAGCGATCACCGCGGGAATGACGAAGATCAACATATCCACGCACCTGGTCTCCGTCTTCACCACGTCGGTCCGTGACACGCTGGGCGGGCAACCGGCTCTGGTGGACTCGCGCAAGTACCTGGGGCCGGCCCGGGAGGCCGTGACGAAGGAGGCCGCTCGACTGCTGCAGGTGCTCGGTGCCGCCGCAGCCCCTCCCGCCTCGACCGCGCCCCCCGTCACAGCGACGCTGACGCAGCGCTGAGCCCCACCGACGCCACTGCCCGCGGGGCCCACGGGGCCCACGGGGTCCTCGGGCCGTGGGGCTGCCCCTGCCCCGCCGGAGGGACGTGCCGGACCGCGTCGTGAGACCGGCGGTGGCCCGGGAGACGGGTGGTGGCCTGGGAGAAAGGTGTACGGGGCGTCTCATGCAGCCGACTAGGCTCACCCCCATGAAGCGTCACGAACGGATGAACGCGCTCCTCGAGCTGCTGGGCGAACGCGGTCGGCTGGACGTGGAGGAGGCCGCAACCGCCCTGGAGGTGTCCGCGGCCACGACACGCCGGGACATGGACACGCTGGCAGAGCAGCAACTCCTCATCCGGACGCGGGGCGGGGCGGTGCTCAGCTCCGTCGCCTACGACCTTCCCATCCGCTACAAGCGTGGGCACCGCGCCGACCAGAAGGCGGCGATCGCCCAGGTCGCCGCCCGCATGGTGGACCGGCACCAGGTGGTCGGACTGAGCGGCGGCACCACGACGACCGAGATCGCACGGGCCCTCGCCGTCCGTCCCGACCTCGCCGGCGAGGGCCCGCACCACAACCTCACCATCGTCACCAACTCCCTCAACATCGCGCACGAACTGGCTGTACGGCCCCAGTTCAAGATCGTCCTTACCGGAGGGGTGGCCCACTCCCGCTCCTACGAGCTGATCGGCCCCTTCGGCGAGTTGGTGCTCCGCGAGATCTCGCTGGACATCGCGTTCATCGGGGCCAACGGGGTGGAGCCCGAGGTGGGTGCGACCGTCTACGACGAGGCGGAGGCGAGGATCAACCGGTTGATGGCCGAACGGGCCGGGCGGTCAGCCGTGGTGGCCGACTCGGCGAAGTTGGGGGTGAGGTGCTTCGCTCGCGTCGGTGATGCGGAGGTGTTCGACACGCTCATCACCGACGAGGGGGCGGATCCGGCAATGCTGTCCGCCTTCCACGAGAGCGGCCTGGAGACGGTCACGGCGTCGCCGGCTGCCTCCGGGGAGACGGCGCAGGACTGACTCCCGCACCTACGCAGGTACTCGGATCGGGCGTACGGCGCGGCGGAGATGACAAGGATCACACCCGGGTCGCGTGAACGGCGAGTTCGGGCACACCGTCTAGAGAGGTACAGCCCATGTCCCGACACCCGTGAGGAGCAGCCGCGATGCCGAGCGCCATCGACCAAGCCATACAGGTCCGACTGATCGCCACGGCGCCGGGTCCGCAGGCCGTTCCGGCGGTCCTGCATTACCACCCCGACGACCCGTTCGCCGTGCGTATCTCCTTTCCCCCGGAGATCTCCCTGGACGGCGCCGAGGTGGACTGGATCTTTGCGCGGGACCTCCTGGCGTCAGGGCTCGCGGCACCCGCCGGTCAGGGCGACGTCCGGGTGGAGCCGGCCGGGCGCAGCCGGACCCTCATGGAGTTCCATGTGCCGGACGGCGTGGCCATGGTGCAGATGAGGACGGAGGACCTCCACTGCTTCCTGGAGCGCTCCTACCAGGCGGTGCCGGCCGGCCAGGAGGACGCCCACCTGCATCTCGACGGGGACCTGACGGAGCTGTTCGGAGCGGCCTGAGACCACCACCGACAGGCAGCCGGCAGCCTTGCCGCCCTGACGCACCACCGCCCGGCGCTTCCCCACGGGACATCCCCGCCACCCCGCGCCCCACTGCCCCGCCCCGGCCCCCGGCTCGGGAGAACCCGCGGCGCCGGGGGCCCGACGAGCGAGCGGAGCCACGTCCGGCCCCCTCAAGCTCTTGCGGGACGGGCCGGAACACAAGCAGGTGGGAGCGGAGTCCGCTGAGGGGCCAGCACCGCACAGGACACAGAAGGACGGAAGGCAGAGGGGAGGGGGCGGGGGGCGGGGCGGGGCAGCCGGAAGAGGGAAGCCTCCGAAGGAACCGGTGAGCAAGCCTGCCGCCCGTTGTCACACCGAGCCGTGACAACGGTCCGGAGCCGACAAGCTCAGACGTTGACGAGGTGCGCAACCTCGACGACATGCGCACCTCGCGGACGTGCGCTCTTCCCCGGCGTTCAGGCTTCCGCGGCGTTCAGACCTTGGGGATGTCGAAAAGGCGGCTCAGTCCCGCGGCCAGCCCGAGGTCGCCCACCGCCCTGACCTTGCGCGACAGGAACAGGCCCACCGGAGTGCTGTTGCCGGACGCCAGCTTGAGGAAGTCCGCGTCCGCCATGCTCAGGGTGACCCGGGCGGTCCTCGCTGAGGCCCCCTTCGTCACAGTGCAGGTGCCGTTCTCGATGGCCGTCTCGTAGACGACCTCCGACTCTCCGGTGATCTTCCAACGGATGACCGCCGAGAGTGAGCCCGCGTTCTCCGGACGGAACTGCCGCTCCATCCGCCCGAACACTTCGGCGAGCACCCGCTCGCGAAGTTCCCCGGTCGCCACCTGGGCAAGCTGAGCCCGCGAGAGGCCCTTGACGATGGTGGCGAACTCCTCCGGCGTCACACTGGCAAAGTCCAGGGCAGCCAGTTCCGCGGCGACATCCTCAGTCACGACCCACTCCCTCTCCGTCCGCGAGCAGCGGACCGTTCGTATCTCCGGGACGGGACCATCTTACTAACCAGTAAGGTGACTCGTTAGTAAGTATGCACTCACCCACCGGCTCTCTCCTTGAGCAGGCAGGGCTCTCCCCCTCCCCCGACGCCCGCACGGACGCCACCCCCAGCCCCGACCGGGATGACGACGCCGGGCACTCCACACCCGACGCACGTCACCCTTCGCCCGACACATGACGCCTCTGGCCCGACGCACGTCACGATCGCCCGACGCCCGGCCGACCGCCGGGCTAACTGATCGTTTCAGAATGAGGTTCGGAGGCGGCGGAGGCATATCAGGCTGCAGGCCAGTTCGAGCAGGGCCTGGTGGAGGTCGGCACGTCGTTCG
>NZ_JBHWGP010000014.1:0-186930 GCF_042733155.1 Streptomyces sp. NPDC059740
CGGCCCCTAACTTTCCCCCCGGTTAACCCCCCCGCCGGGGGGGGGCGGGGCTACCCAAGACACTCCCCCCCCCCCCCCCGGGGCCGGCGTGATCCGGAAGAAAGGCCCTCAGCCGACGACCTTCTTCAGGGCCTCACCCAGCTCCTCGGCCTCCTGCGGCGTCAGCTCGACGACGAGTCGTCCACCGCCTTCGAGCGGAACGCGCATGACGATGCCCCGCCCCTCCTTGGTGACCTCGAGCGGGCCGTCGCCCGTCCGCGGCTTCATGGCCGCCATGCTCGTTCCCCTTCCTGCAACCAGCCCATCGCAAGCCGGCGGCCTTCACAGGCGTCGTGTCACCGGCATCGAACACATTGCTTCACCGCATTATCCCGCATGGCAGCACCCGATGACCAACATCGGGTTCCGCCCCCTCCCCCGCACCCATGCGCCGGGCTGCGGCAAAACCCCCTAATTCGGGAAGCGGGCCGGGACACTTCGCCTTCCTGCGGAGACCGCCCGCCCGTCGCGTTTGACGTACATCACACGCGCGAGCCTGCTCGCCCGGGACGATCTCCGGCATCCTGAGCCCCGACCCGCCCCGCGGACCCGGCGGGCAGCCGCCCCGCGGTCCGCCCTGCCGAGGAGTAGCCCGATGGCCGACCCCGTCCTGTACGACCTGACCGACGGACTCGCGACGCTCACCCTCAACCGCCCCGACGCGATGAACGCACTCGACACCGCGACGAAGGAACTGCTGCGCGACCTGTTGCAGGAGGTCGCGCAGGACCCGGCGGTGCGGGCGGTGCTGCTGACGGCCACCGGCCGGGCGTTCTGCGTCGGCCAGGACCTCAAGGAGCACGTGGCGGGGCTGCGCGCCGAAGGGGAGGCGGGCGAGGGGGCCGGGTCGATGGACACCGTCCGCGCGCACTACAACCCGATCACCCTGGCCCTCGCCCAGATGCCCAAGCCGGTGGTGGCGGGCGTGAACGGGGTGGCGGCCGGCGCCGGGTGCGGTTTCGCCCTGGCCGCGGACCACCGGGTCGTCGCGGACACCGCCACCTTCAACACCTCCTTCGCCGGTGTCGCCCTGACCGCGGACTCGGGGGTCTCCTGGACCCTGCCCCGCCTGGTCGGCCCCGGACGCGCGATGGACCTGCTGCTCTTCCCCCGCAGCATCGGCGCCGAGGAGGCCCACCGGCTCGGCATGGTCGACCGCGTGGTGCCGGCCGCCGAACTGGCCGCCGAGGCCGCGCGCGTCGCCCGCACCCTGGCGAAGGGCCCGACCGCCGCCTACGCGGCGCTCAAGGAGTCCGTGGCGTACGCGGGCGACCACTCGCTGGCCCAGGCGCTGGAGCGGGAGGCCGTGCTCCAGGCGAGGGCCGGCGCGTCCGAGGACCACCGGATCGCGGTGGAGGCGTTCCTGCGCAAGGAGCGTCCGGACTTCGTGGGCCGCTGAACCCCCCGGGGCGCCGGAACAGATCGCTAGGACTGCTCCGCCGCGGCCCGCGCCGCGCAGTCGGCGAGGTGGTCGTTGACCAGCCCGCAGGCCTGCATGGTGGCGTACGCGGTGGTCGGCCCGACGAAGCGGAAGCCGCGCTTCTTCAGTTCCCTGGCCAGTGCCGTGGACTCGGGGGTGACGGGCTGGAGGTCGTCCAGGGTGCGGGGCGCGGGCCTGGTCACGCGGTCCGGCGCGTGGGACCAGATCAGCGCGTCGAGCTCGCCCGGCGCCAGGGTGGCGGCCACCTTGGCGTTGGCCAGCACCGCGGCGATCTTGGCCCGGTTGCGGATGATGCCCACGTCGCCGAGCAGCCGTTCGGCGTCCGCCTCCGTGAAGCGGGCGACCTCGGCGATGCGGAAGCCGGCGAAGGCCGCCCGGAAGCCCTCCCGCCGCCGCAGGATCGTCAGCCAGGACAGGCCCGACTGGAAGGCCTCCAGGGACATCCGTTCGAAGAGGGCGTCGTCACCGTGGACCACCCGGCCCCACTCGGTGTCGTGGTAGCGCCGGTAGTCGGCCGTGCCCTCCGAGGTCATGCCCCAGGGGCAGCGCGGAACGCCGTCGGGGGCCGTCTGCACGCCGCGGGAGGCGGCCGTCTCCGGAGCGGCGGCCGCCGGGCCGGTGACCTCGGTCATGCGCCCGCCACCGCCTCGGGGCCGTCCGTGGCGCCGTCGGCCGCGGCACCGGTCACCCCGTCCGCCGTCGCGCCGTCCGCCGCAGCGCCGCCGAGGCCCGCCGGGCCGGGACCGGCCGGGCGGTCGGTGCCGCCCGCGGTCTGTCCCGCCAGAGCCCGTTCCAGCTCGTCGATGCGCGCGTCGCGCTCGGTCAGCTCGGCGGCGAGGCGGTCCAGCACCTCGTCGGTCTCCGTCATGCGGTAGCCGCGGAAGGCCAGCGGCAGCCGCACCCCCTCCACGTCCACCCGGTCCAGCGGGCGGTCGTAGGGCAGCGGGTCGTGCAGGCGGTCGGGCGGCGCGTCCCGCAGGGAGCCACCGTCGCCGCCGCCCAGCACGGCGAGCGCGACCGCGGCGACCACCGCGACCATCGCGATCAGCAAGAACCAGAACACGTCCGTCTCCCGTTGGCTGTACGTCTGGGAGGAATCGTGTCACGCGGCGCGCCCCGATGCCGCGGTTGACGGCCTTCCCCGCGGCAGCGGGCGAGCCCCCGGGCCTCCCGCGGCCCCGCTCCCGGTGTACGAAGCCCTCCCGCGCCGTGCCGTCCTCCGCCCCGGGACGCCGCCGCACCGGCCCCCGCGTGTCACGGGAGGTCGTAAGGTCGCTGGGCGGACCAAGCAAGGGAGAGACGCAACGATGCTGCGGCTGGGAAATCGCGAGTTCGGCCCGGACGAGCGGGTGATCATGGCGATCGTCAACCGGACCCCCGACTCGTTCTACGACCAGGGCGCCACCTTCCGCGACGAGCCGGCGCTGGCCAGGGTGGAGCAGGCCGTGGCCGAGGGCGCGGCGATCATCGACATCGGCGGGGTGAAGGCCGGCCCGGGTGACGAGGTCGACGCCGAGGAGGAGGCACGCCGCACGGTCGGCTTCGTGGCGGAGGTGCGCCGCCGCCACCCCGACGTGGTCATCAGCGTCGACACCTGGCGCCACGAGGTGGGTGAGGCGGTCTGCGAGGCCGGCGCGGACCTCCTCAACGACGCGTGGGGCGGGGTGGACCCGAAGCTGGCCGAGGTGGCGGCCCGCCACCGGGTGGGGCTGGTCTGCACCCACGCCGGCGGCGTCGAGCCGCGCACCCGTCCCCACCGGGTGGTCTACGAGGACGTGATGGCCGACATCCTGCGGGTCACGGTGGGGCTGGCCGAGCGGGCGGTGGAGCTGGGCGTGCCCCGGGAGTCCGTCCTCATCGACCCGGGACACGACTTCGGCAAGAACACCCGGCACAGCCTGGAGGCGACCCGGCGGCTGCCGGAGATGACGGCGACGGGCTGGCCGGTGCTGGTCTCGCTGTCCAACAAGGACTTCGTGGGCGAGACGCTGGACCGGCCCGTCAAGGAACGGGTGCTGGGCACGCTGGCCACCACGGCGGTCTCGGCGTGGCTGGGGGCGCAGGTCTACCGGGTCCACGAGGTGGCCGAGACCCGGCAGGTCCTGGACATGGTCTCCTCCCTGGCGGGCCACCGCCCGCCGGCGGTGGCCCGGCGCGGGCTGGCCTGAGGCCGGCGGCCGGCCCCGGCGCCCTCGGGGGCCGTCGGAGCCGGGACGCCGGGGAGGCGCCGGGGCGCTCAGACCCCGCCGACCTCCTTGGTGACCAGGGCGACCGCCTCGTCCACGTCGTCCGTCAGGTGGAAGAGCTCCAGGTCGCGCGGCGCGGCCTTGCCCTCCGCGATCACCGTGTGGCGCAGCCAGTCCACCAGGCCGCCCCAGTACTCGGTCCCGAACAGGACGATCGGGAACCTGGTGACCTTGCGCGTCTGCACCAGGGTCAGGGCCTCGAACAGCTCGTCCATCGTGCCCATGCCGCCGGGCAGCACCACGAAGCCGCGCGCGTACTTCACGAAGCAGGTCTTGCGGACGAAGAAGTACCGGAAGTCCACGCCGAGGTTGACGTAGGGGTTCATGCCCTGCTCGAAGGGGAGCTCGATGCCGAGCCCCACCGAGGTGCCGCCCGCCTCGTAGGCGCCCTGGTTGGCGGCCATCATGGCGCCGGGCCCGCCCCCGGTGATGACCGCGAACCCCGCCTCCACCAGCGCGCGCCCGAGCCGGATGCCCGCGTCGTACTCGGGGGCGTCCTGCGGGGTGCGGGCGGAACCGAAGACGCTGATGGCCGGCCCCAGTTCGGCCAGCGCGCCGAACCCCTCGACGAACTCCGCCTGGATGCGCATGACCCGCCATGGATCGGTGTGCACCCACTCCGACGGCCCCTGGGTGTCCAGCAGCCGCTGGTCGGTGGTGCCGGAGTCGACCTGGTCGCGGCGGCGCAGCACCCGGCCCAGCCGGCGTTCCTGCGATGTGCGCGCTCCCTCGGGATTGGCCATGACGTGCTCCCTCCGACTGCCTATTGCTTTGCGCTCACCCTAAGTCGTCGCAGGTGACACAGCGGGAAATTCCCCCGGTCGGGAGCGCGGAGGCGGGTGGGACGGCGCGTCGCCGGTGCCGCGCGGCACCGTCCGCAGCGCGCCGCGGGCTCACCCCTCCAGCCAGGCGCGCAGCCGCCGTTCGCACTCCACCACGTGCTCGGCCACCACGTGCTCGTCCCGCTTGTGCGCCAGCAGGGCGTCCCCGGGTCCGTAGTTGACGGCGGGCACGCCCAGCGCGCTGAAGCGGGCCACGTCGGTCCAGCCGTACTTGGGCTGCGGGGTGCCGCCGACGGCTGCCACGAAGGCACGGGCCGCGGGGTGGGTCAGGCCGGGGCGAGCGGCCCCGGAGTGGTCGTCGACCTCGGTTTCGACCACTCCGCAGTCCGCGAAGACCTCGTGGAGGTGGGCGAGTGCCTCCTCCCCGGTCCGGTCGGGGGCGTAGCGGAAGTTCACGGTGACGGTACAGGCGTCGGGGATGACGTTGCCCGCGACGCCGCCCTCGATCCGGACGGCGTTGAGGCCCTCGCGGTACTCCAGCCCGTCGACGACCACCCGGCGCGGCTCGTAGGCGGCCAGCCGCGCCAGCAGGGGCGCCGCGGCGTGGATGGCGTTGGAGCCCATCCAGGAGCGGGCGGAGTGTGCGCGCTCGCCTGCGGTGCGCAGGTGGACGCGGAGGGTGCCCTGGCAGCCGCCCTCCACGTGGTTGCCGGAGGGCTCCAGGAGGACCGCGAAGTCGCCGGCCAGCCAGTCGGGGTGCGCCTCGGCGACCTTGCCCAGGCCGTTGTGGACGTCGGCCACCTCCTCGGCCTCGTAGAAGACGAAGGTCAGGTCGCGGTTGGGCGCGGGGACGGTGGCGGCGATGCGGAGCTGCACCGCGACGCCGGACTTCATGTCGGAGGTGCCGCAGCCCCACAGCACGCCGTCCTCGTCGAGGCGGGAGGGCAGGTTGTCCGCGACGGGGACGGTGTCGAGGTGGCCGGCGAGGACGACCCGCTCGGAGCGGCCGAGGTGGGTGCGGGCCACGACGGTGTTGCCGTGCCGGTCGACGGTGAGGTGGGGCAGCTGCCGCAGCGCCTGCTCCACGGCGTCGGCCAGCACCTGCTCCTGGTGGCTCACGGAGGGGATGTCGACGAGGGCTGCGGTGAGGGTCGCGGCGTCCGCGGAGAGGTCGAGGACGAAGGGCTGCGACTGGGGCTGTGCGGGAACCATGGCGTCAGACCCTACCGGCGCGTCCCAGTAGGCTTGCGGGCGTGTCCTCGCCCTCCCGCGTGTCCCTCCGCACCTCCTGGCTGTGGCGTCTGGCCGTGGCCTTCGCCGTGCTGGTCGGGCTGGTCGCCTATCTCGTCGTGCAGTACGTCACCGGTGGGCCGGGCGTGCCCACCTGCACCGTGGACGCGGGGCACGGCGAGGACCCCTACGAGCTGAGCCCGGAGCAGGCGGCCAACGCGGCGACCATCTCCGCGGTGGGCTCGGCCAGGGGGCTGCCGGAGCGGGCGGTGACCATCGCCCTGGCGACGGCGATGCAGGAGTCGGAGCTGCGCAACGTCCGCTTCGGCGACCGCGACAGCGTGGGCCTGTTCCAGCAGCGGCCCTCGCAGGACTGGGGCACCCGCAAGGAGATCCTCGACCCGGTCTACTCGGCCGGGGAGTTCTACACCCACCTGGCGAAGATCCCGGGCTACGCGCGGCTGCCGCTGACGGTGGCGGCCCAGCAGGTCCAGCGCAGCGCGTTCCCGCAGGCGTACGCCAAGCACGAGTCGCACGCCGCCGCCCTGGCGGGGGCGTTGACCGGGCGCGAGGGGGCCGCGCTGAGCTGCGTGCAGGCCCTGCCCAAGGGCCGGGGGGACGCGAACGGCGCGGCGAAGGTGCGCGGTGCGCTGGTCCGGGAGTTCGGCCCCGGCGTGCTGCCGCGCGCCTCGGCGGGCGCCTCGACGGGCAGCGGGGGTACGCCGCCCTACGAGTTGACGGTTCCGGTGGCCGCCGGCGGGCGGGCCGCAGCCGGCGACCGGTCCCGGCGCGGCTGGGAGTTGGCGAACTGGGCCATGGCTCACTCCGCCGACCTGCGTCTCGAACGCATCTCCTACGCCGGGCGGACGTGGACGGTGGCGGATTCCGGGAAGGGCTGGCAACAGAGGGACGCCGGCGACGGGAAGGCCGCGGAAACCGCGGACGACGGTGTACGCATCGTGATCGCTCACTAGTTCACCCCGTCCCCCGGGCGGAGGCCCGGCGCTCCCGCCCGGCGCTGCTGCGGCACGCCCGCCAACCCCTGCGCGGGCGCCCCCGGTTGCCGAGCTGAGCAGGGCCGACGGCCAACGCGGGCTCGTCACGCCGCAACTCTCTTCACCCGAATCAGGCCGGTTTTCCCCGAATCGGATAGTACGACGCGTTACCGATTCTTTACCGCGGCGCCCCGCAACCTCTCGGTGTCCGCGTCGGTAGTCACGGCGTCCGCCCGGCGGGCACCGGACGTGCGAGCCGCACGCCCTCGTCAAGACCCAAGTCCCTCTCCGTCAAAGGAGCACCATGTCCCTCCCCGTTACGCGTCGGATCGCCCGAGCCGCGCTGCTGGTCGCAGCGGGCGCAGCTCCCGTGGTCGGTGCGGCCGGCGCCGCCTGCGCCGCCGAGCCGGTCGCGGCCCCCAACCTGGGTGGACTGACCGCCGTGGACCCCGGGAGCCTCGGCGACACCGTGGACGGAGCCGCCCGCGGTGCCACCTCCCTCGTCGGTGAGGTCGGCGCGAAGACCATGAAGGAGACCGTCCCGGCCGCCGGCCGCACCGGCGGCGCGGCCGTCAAGAAGGTCACCCCCGCGGCGCAGAAGACCGCCGGGCAGGCTGCCGGCACCGCGGGTGAGCTGGTGGGCGACGCCACGCACACCACGACGAAGAACGGCCTGTCGGCGGCCACCGGCCTCGCCCCGATCACCAAGACCCTCGGCGGCCTCCCCGTCAACGGCCTTCCCCTCAACGGCCTTCCCCTGGTGTGACCCCACCCACCTCCCCGTCCCCGCGCCGGCCACGAGCCTGACGCGCCGGGCGGGAACGCACGAGGGGCCCGTGGACGCGGGAAAAGCGTCCATGGGCCCCTCGTCGCGGTGGGCCCGGGCCGGACGGGCACCGGCGTCCTGCCCGGCGGCTGCGGTCAGCCCGCGGCGACCAGCCGGCGTACCGCGGCCTGCACCCGCTCGTCGCTCGCGGTGAGGGCGATGCGGACGAAGCGGTCACCGGCCTCGCCGTAGAAGTCACCGGGGGCCGCGAGGATGCCGCGTTCGGCGAGCCAGGCCACGGTCTCCCAGCAGGATTCGTCGCGGGTGGCCCACAGGTACAGCGAGGCCTCGCTGTGCTCGATGCGGAAGCCGGCGGCCTCCAGCGCGGACCACAGGGCGTCGCGCCGGTGGGCGTAGCGCTCCCGCTGCTCGGCCACGTGGGAGGTGTCACCGAGCGCCGCGACCGTTGCCGCCTGCACCGGCGCGGGGACCATCATTCCGCCGTGCTTGCGGATCTGCAGCAGCTCGCCGAGGACGTGTGCGTCGCCGACGAGGAACGCGGCCCGGTAACCGGCGAGGTTGGAGCGCTTGGAGAGCGAGTGGAGGGCGAGGATTCCCTCGTAACTGCCGCCGCAGACGGTGGGGTGCAGCACCGAGACCGGGTCGGTGGTCCACCCCAGTTCGATGTAGCACTCGTCGCTGGCGAGCAGCACCCCGTGCTCACGCGCCCAGGCCACGGTGCGGCGCAGTTCCTCGGGGGTCAGGACGCGACCGGTGGGGTTGGAGGGCGAGTTGAGCCACAGCAGTCGCAGCCCCTGCGGGTCCACCTCCCAGGGGTCGTCGTAGGTGACGGGTTCCGCGCCGGCCAGGCGGGCGCCGATCTCGTAGGTCGGGTAGGCCAGCCGCGGGTAGGCGACCCGGTCGCCGGCGCCGAGGCCGAGCTGGAGCGGCAGCCAGGCCACCAGTTCCTTGGAGCCGACGACGGGCAGGACGTGGTGGTGGGTGAGGTCCTTGGCGCCGAGCCTGCGCTCCGCCCAGCCGGTGAGCGCGTCCCGCAGTTCGGCGGTGCCCCAGACGGTGGGGTAGCCCGGGGAGTCGCTCGCTTCCGCCAGCGCCTTCTGGACGGCCTCGGGCACCGGGTCGACGGGGGTGCCGACCGAGAGGTCGACGATGCCGTCGGAGTGCGCGGCGGCGGTCTTCTTGTAGGGCTCGAGCCTGTCCCAGGGGAAGACGGGCAGGCGGTCTGAGACTGCGGGCACGGCGTTCTCTTTCTGCTGGCGGGGCGGCCCCGGAAAACGCCGCGGTCCCGCAGGGCGGCCGGGCCGCCCGAAGGCGGCGGCGGCACGGCCGTACGGGACCGGGCGACGCGGGGTGCGGCCGTTTACTGGTTCTGCGGCGGCAGACTGGCGACGAAGGGGTGGTCGCGCTCGATCAGGCCGAGCTTGCTGGCACCACCGGGCGACCCGAGCTCGTCGAAGAACTCGACGTTCGCCTTGTAGTAGTCCTTCCACTCGTCCGGGGTGTCATCCTCGTAGAAGATGGCCTCCACCGGGCAGACCGGCTCGCACGCGCCGCAGTCGACGCATTCGTCCGGGTGGATGTACAAGGACCGGGAACCCTCGTAGATGCAGTCGACGGGGCACTCCTCGATGCAGGCCTTGTCCTTGACGTCGACACAAGGCTGCGCGATGACGTAGGTCACGCTGTCGTTCCTCCTCGTTAGGGCTGGCGGACCGGTTGGCAGTTCCGCCGCGGGTGCGCGGGAGCGCGGCGTCGTCGATGCCCGCCTCTAGTATCTCCGGTCACGGTCGCGAGACGAACAAGAGGGGCTGACAAAGCTGTGGGTTTCACCGCCGACGCGCGCATGCACGTCCGCATCACCCCCGATGACGTGGGCAGAAGAGTATCCGTCCGCCGCCTGAGCGAGGCGCCGGCAGCGGGTGCGCGGTACACCGACACCGTCGGCGAGCTCACATCCTGGGTGTCAGGTGTGCTGAGCATCACACGCCGGGACGGGGTGTCGGTGTCCATATCGCAGGACGCGCTGGTTGCCGGGAAGGTGATTCCCCCGACGCCGCCCCGGCGCCGCACCCCGAAGGTCTCCACCACCGACCTGGAACGGGTCGCGGCGCGCGGCTGGCCTCCGATGGAGAGCGAGCGGCTGGGCGCGTGGACGCTGCGCGCGGCCGACGGCTTCACCCGCCGCGCCAACTCCGCGCTGGCCCTCGGCGACCCCGGCGCCGACCTGGGGACGGCGGTGAGCGCCGTCGCGCGCTGGTACGCCGAGCGCGGCCTGCCGCCGTACCTGGTGGTGCAGGACGGCGCTACGGGCCCTGCCGGGGAGGACCTCGACGCGGCGCTGGCCGCCCGCGGCTGGACCCGCGAGGCGCCCGCCGTCCTGCTCACCGCGCCGCTCGCCCCGCTGCCGGACACCGTCGACCCCCACGAGCTGGACCGGGTGCGCCTCTCGCGGGAGCCGGACGCCGAGTGGCTGGCGCTCTACCACCACTCCGCCCAGGCCTCCCCCGCCGCACTGCGGGTGCTGAGCGGCGGGCCCTCGGTGTGGTGCGCGAAGCTGCCCGCGCCGGACGGCACGACCGCGGCGATCGGCCGGTTGGTCGTCGACGGGCCGCCGTGGTCGACGACCGGGCCGGGCACGGCGCGCTGGGCGGGTTTCGCCGCGATCGAGGTGGCGCCCGCCCACCGCCGCCGGGGGCTGGCCACCCTGGTGATGGCGGCGCTCGCCCACCGCGCCCTGGCGGAGGGGGCGAGCGCCGGGTACCTCCAGGTGGAGGCGGACAACGAGGGCGCCTGGGCGATGTACGAACGCCTGGGCTTCACCGAGCACCACCGGTACCACTACCGGCGCGGCCCGGTGGCGGGGTCCGCGTGAGGCGCGGGGCGGTGCACGGCGGTCCGTGGCGGGTCCGCTGCGTCTGCCCGGCGGCTGCGGGGCACCCGGGGGGCGGTGGCTCCCCCGCAGCCCCCCGTGACGACGACGGCCACCGGAGCGCCCGATGAACTCCGCACCCCGACCCGAGACCCACGCGCTGCCCGACCGGCGGGAGCGGTTCGCGCAGGCCGCCCGTGAGGAGCGGCCGGACCTGGCCCTGCTCTGCCTCCTGATCGGCGCGGAGGCCGACCCCGCGCTGGACGAGGCGGGGCTGGACGCCGCGCAGATCGAGCTGGACCGCCTGGCCGGGCTGCTGCCCGCCACCCACCAGCCGCCCCCGCGCCCGCCGGACACCGCGGGCGGACCCACGCCGCTCCCCTCCGAGCAGGTCGGCTCGCCCGCGTCCTGGGCCCGGGACGTCGCCGGGTTGCTGGGCGGGCGGGAGGGTTTCCACGGCGCCGACTCCGACTACCGGCGGCTGGAGTCGTCCCTGCTGCACGAGGTGCTGCGGCGCCGCCGGGGGCTGCCGATCCTGCTGTCGGTGGTGTGGCTGGAGGTGGCGCGCCGGGCGGGGCTGCCGGTGTACGGGGTGGCGCTGCCGGGCCACTTCGTCGTCGGGTTCGGGGACCCCTACGGTGACCACGCGCTGGCCGATCCCTTCACCGGCGGGCTGCCGCTGAGCGAGGAGGACGCCGCGGCGCTGGTGGCGGGCGGGGAGGGGCTCGCGCTGACGGCGCGGCTGCTGGAACCGGCGCAGCCCCTGGAGATCGTGGGGCGCGTCCTGAACAACATCCGCGCCTGGGCCGCCACCCGGCCGGAGCAGTCCGCGGTGCAGCTGTGGGCCATCGAGCTGGCGATGCTGCTGCCGAGCCGGCCGGCGCGGTTGCGGTACGAGCGGGCGCAGGTGCTGGTGCAGCGCGGCGAGTACCTGCGCGGCGCGGCGGAGCTGGAGGGCTACGCGGACATCGTCGAACCCGTCGAGCCGGGGACCGCGCAGACGCTGCGCGCCCAGGCGGCCTCGGCGCGCGCCATGCTGAACTGACCCCGCGGGTCCGGGCCGCCGGTGGCCGACGGTCCCGCGCCCGGTCCCCGGACGGCCGTCCCGCCGTAGAATCCCGGCGTGATCAGAGTGCTGCTGGCCGAGGACCAGTCGATGGTCAGGGAGGCGCTGGCGGCGCTGCTCGGCCTGGAGGGCGACCTGGAGGTGGTCGCGCAGGCCGCGCGGGGGGACGAGGTGGTGGCCGCGGCGCGCGCCGGGGCGGTGGACGTGGCGCTCCTGGACATCGAGATGCCGGGCATGAGCGGCCTGGAGGCCGCCGCGGCGCTCCGGGAGGCGTTGCCCGAGGTCCGCGTCGTCATCCTCACCACCTTCGGGCGCCCCGGCTACCTGCGGCGGGCCATGGAGGCGGGGGCGTGCGCGTTCCTGGTGAAGGACGCGCCGGCGGCCCACCTGGCGGACGCGGTGCGGCGGGTGCTGGCGGGTGAGCGGGTCATCGATCCGACGCTGGCAGCGGCCGCGCTGGCGGAGGGCGCGAGTCCGCTCACCGACCGGGAGCGGGACGTGCTGCGGGCGGCTGCCGACGGCTCGACCAACGCGGAGATCGCGCGTTCCCTCAGCCTCTCCTACGGCACGGTCCGCAACTACCTCTCCACCGCCGTGCAGAAGACGGGCGCCCGCAACCGGGCGGAGGCGGTGCGCACGGCGCAGGAGAAGGGCTGGTTCTGAGCACGGGCAGCGGACGGGGCAGGCCGGGCCGCGGGCACCGGACCCCGCACCCGGGCCGCCGTCGCCCGCTCTCCGGACGGGCCGGCCTCACGTCCTGCCTGCCGCCTCCGGCCCGTCCCCCCTGGCCGCGGCCGCGTCCGGGAGCGGCACCAGGGCCCGCAGGGCGAAGCCCCGGTGGCCGGCGGCCGGGCCGGTGTGCAGGAGGCCGTCGGCCAGGGCGAGCCGTTCGCGCAGGCCGGTCAGCCCGTTGCCCTCGTGGTGGGCGCGGGGCGGCCCGCTCCCGTCGTCGAGGACCGTGAGGCAGAGGTAGGAGCGGCCGTCCTCCCGCTCCCGGTGCAGCCGCACCTCGCAGCGGCCGGCGCCGCTGTGCCGCACGACGTTGGTGACGGCCTCCCGCACGGACCAGGCCAGGGCGGACTCGGCGTCCCGGGACAGGACGGACTCGGCGTCCCGGGGCGGCAGACCGTCCGGGACGGGGGCGACGTCCGCGGTGATCCCGGCGGCCCGCAGCGCCGCCTTCGCCCCGGCGAGTTCGACGGCGAGCTGGGGCCTGCGGTAGCCGGTGACCGCCTCCCGGACGTCCACCAGCGCCTGCCGGCTCACCTGCTCGATGTCGCTGACCTGCTGCGCGGCGTCCTGCGGCCGCTCCGGCAGCATGCGGCCGGCCAGCTCGCTCTTGAGGGTGATCAGCGACAGGGAGTGGCCGAGCAGGTCGTGCAGGTCGCGGGCCATGCGCAACCGCTCCTCGCCGGCGGCCAGCCGGGCCACCTCCTCGCGGGCGGCACGCAGCTGGGCCGTGGTGCGGATCAGGTGCTGGACGCCGACCATGGCGAACCCGCTGGCCAGGCAGGGCAGCGCGTAGGCGGGGAGGTAGTCCTCCAGGCCGTGGTAGCGCAGGGCGACCAGGACGAGCACGCCGGTGACGGCCGGGACCCACACCCGGGCGCCCCGCCAGGGCAGCACGATGCCGCCGGCGACCGAGGTGAAGATGAACATCACGAGCCAGTCGGGCCCCAGCACCAGCGAGAGCACGACGGACAGGCCGCCCATGAGCCCGGCGATGCCGTACAGGGTCCGCGCGGGGATGGGCCGGCCCACGATCCGGACCACGAGGACCAGGTAGAGGCCGACGAAGAACAGCAGCCCGAGGGTGCCCAGCGCGCGCTCGAGGGGGTTGAGGGTGACGTGGTGGCCCCCGGCCTCGTAACCGCCGGAGACCAGGACACCGACCGGGCCGACCAGGTAGATGAGCCAGAGCCCGATCCACACGGTCTTGGAGACCGCCTCCCGCCAGTTCCTGGCCGACTCGCCGATGCGGACGCGGCCCTCCTCCGGGCCGCCGGGTCCCGGCAGACCCGGCCGGTCGGTGGTGACGGTGTCGGTGGGCTGCACCGGCGTCTTCCCTTCTGCGCATCGGTGAGGCGGGCGCCCCGCCCCCGATGGTGCCCGACCGGGCCGCACTCTGCGGTTGAGGCGGACGGGGTGAGGCAGGACGGGGTGAGGTGTGCCACTGCGTCCGCGAGGCGTCGTCCGGGGCACGCCGGGGTACGCGATCCTCAGTTGACCGGGGTCCATACCGGTTGAAAGGGTGTGAATCCCCGCAACGTCTACGAGAGGGAGGCTCCATGTCCTCGAAGCGACGCCGTAAGAAGAAGGCCCGCCGCAAGAACGCGGCCAACCACGGCAGCAAGCCCCAGTCCTGACGGGGCCGCGAGCCGGCCACCGGGCCCCGGGAACCACCTCGTCGGTGGTTCCCGGGGCCCGGTGGCGTGTGGGACGCACCCCCGTGGCGTCCCGTCACGCCTTGCGGGTGTCCTTGCGGTAGCGCCAGGCGGCCAGGCCGGCGAAGACCAGGAGGTAGCCGACGAGCAGTGCCACGTCCTTGGCCCGGGGCGCGTCGCCGACCTCCATGGACTGGCCCAGGCCCGCATAGGCGTGGGTGGGCAGCCACTCGGCGATGTTCTGCACCCAGTCCGGCAGGAACGTCAGCGGCATCCACAGGCCGCCGGCGAAGGCCAGGACGAAGAAGACCAGCATGGCGACCGGACGGACCGCGTCACCGCTGGCCAGGTACCCGATGGCGACGCCCAGCGCGGCGAAGACGAAGCTGCCCAGCCAGGTCGCCACCGCGATGGCCACCCACTGCCACACCTCCAGCCGCACGCCCTTGACGGCGCCCGCGGTGGCCAGCACCAGGACGATCGAGGGCAGGCTGACGGTGGCCGCGGCGGCGATCTTGGCCATGACGTAACCGCGGCCGGGGAGCGAGGTCAGCCGCAGCTGGCGCACCCAGCCCTTCTCGCGCTCCTTGGCGATCCGCTCGCTGTTGCCGAGCAGCACCGCCGTCATGGCGCCGAACGCGGCGATGGAGACCATGTAGTACAGGTTCAGGTTCAGGGCGGTGCCCGGGACCTTGGCGCTCCCGGCACCCCCCGCGATGATCATGTACAGCACCGGCGGGTAGATCACCGAGAAGAACATGAAGCGCTTGTTGCGCAGCGCGCGGACGATCTCCAGCTTGATCAGCGTGTTCATCGTGCCGCCTCCTGGGCGGTCGCAGCGTCGGTGAGGGCGATGAAGGCCTGCTCCAGGCCGAGCCCGGAGACCTCCAGGTTGCGGGGGTAGAGGCCGGCCCCGTAGACGGCGTGGACGGTGGCGTCGGCGTCGCTGGACTGGATGCGCACCGTGCGGCCGGAGACCTCCAGCGAGACCAGCGCGGGCAGCGTTCCCAGCCGGTCGCGGTCGATGTCGCCGGCCAGGTCGAAGACGATGCGGCGCGCCCCGGCCCTGGCCTTGATCTCACTGGCCGTCCCGTCGGCGAGGACCTTGCCCCGGTGCAGGACGATGACGCGGTCGGCGATCGCGTCCGCCTCCTCCAGGTAGTGGGTGGCGAAGAGCACCGTGCGCCCGCTGCGCGCCTGGTCCTTCATCGTGCCCCAGAAGGTCTGCCGGGCGGTGACGTCCATGCCGGTGGTCGGCTCGTCCAGGACGACCAGGTCGACGGCGCCGGCGGTGGCCACCGCGAACCGGACGCGCTGCTCCTGGCCGCCGGAGAGCTTGTCGACGAGGCGGTCGGCGATGTCGGTGATGCCGGCGGTGGCCAGCACCTCCTCCACCGGGTGCGCCTTGGGATGCAGGGAGCAGGCGAGTTGCACCAGTTCCCGGACCTTCACGCCGTCCATCAGCGCACCGCTCTGCAGCATCGCGCCGACCCGGCCGGTTTCGATCGCCCGGCGCGGGGTGGTGCCGAAGACGGTGACGGAGCCGGTGTCGGGGTTGCGCAGCCCCAGGAGCAGGTCGAGCGTGGAGGACTTGCCGGCGCCGTTCGGGCCGAGCAGGGCGACCGTCTCACCGGGGTGGAGCTCCAGGCTGAGGTCGCTGACGGCTCGCACGCTGCCGTAGCTCTTGCCCACCCCTTCGAAGGTGACCACGGGTGGGGCGTCGCGCCGGGGTGGGGCGCTGGGTTGCGGGGTGGCTTGCGTCGTCATGCCACCACTGTCGCGGATGCGGCCGGCGCGGGGCAGTGTCAGCGGTCGTCAGGTGGCGGTGACAGATGTCATGGGGGGACCCCTGACCCCGTCCCCTAGGGGCCGCGGCAGCCCCGGCTGCGCCGCGGGGCGGGACGCGGGAGGTGTCCTCCGCGTCCCGCCCCGCCGGCGGTGTGTCCCCGGCTCTCAGCCGGCGTCGCCGAGGACTTGCGTCCGCCCGGCCGGGTCGGTGGACCGCAGGGCCTGGTTGAGGGCGACCGAGACGAGCTCGGGGGTGACCGGCTTCGGACCCGAGGCGGTCTCGACGGTCTCCCCGTCGAAGGTGGCGCCGTAGAGCGCGTGCAGCGCCTTCAGGTCGTAGTGCGGCTGGAGTTGCCCGCCGGAGACGACCGTCATGGACAGGAACTTCGGGATCGACTTCTCCGGGCTGAAGGAGATCGAGTGGACGGCGTCGGTGCGCACCGTCACCATCCCCGACATGGCCGGCTCGGCGAAGGTCTTCATCGCCTTGTCGATGGCCGCCTTGGTGACCGCCGGCTGCTGCTCGGTGGCCTTGAGGTGCACCGGCACGTTGCGGCCGTCCACGGCGCGCTGTTCGTAGGCCGCGGCGACGGCCTTGCCGGAGGCGCTCGCGTCCACGGCCCGGTAGGTCTGGCCGTAGTGCGGCACGGCGCGGCCGTGCTCGAAGGTGATGCCGCCCGCCTCGGCCGCGTTCGCGGGGCCCGTGGCGGTGCGCAGCGCGGCCGTCAGCTTCTCGTCGTCGACGACGACGGCCGGGTCGGCGGCGTGCGTCTGCCCGAAGAGGGAGCCGATGACCGAGACGGGGTTGTAGTCCCGGCCCGAGGCGTGCTCGACGGTGGCGTCGGTGTCGATGCGCAGACCGGCCTTGGACGGCTGGAGGGAGACCGACTTGCCGTCGACGTCCAGGGTGAGGGGGGCCGTGGGCCGGTCGCCGAGCGCCTTGTCGAGCTTGTCGACGGCGTCCTCCCGGTTCATCCCGCCGATGTCGACCCCGAGGGCGGTGGTGCCGTTGGGGATGTCGGCGTGGTCGAGCAGCAGCCCCGCGCCGTAGGCGACACCGGCCACCACCACGACGGCCGTGGCGAGCAGGACGAGCTTGTTGCGGCCCTTTTTCTTCGGCGGGTTGATGGGCTCGGGGATGGGCGGCAGCGACTTGCGGGGGCCCTCGTCCTCGGCCGGCACGACCGGTCCGGCGTCGAAGGGCGAGCCGTCGAAGGGCGAGGGGGCCGGCTTGTCGTTCGCGGACACCCGCGGGATGCCGCCGGGGGCGGTGTCACCCGCCCCGCGAGGCGCGCCGCCACGGGGCACCCCGCCGGCGATCCCCGGCGGGGTGCCGTGGTCGGGGGCGGGCGGCTGCGGGGTGAGGACGGCGGTGTCGTCGGCTGCGACCGGGTGGCCGCCGGTGGCCGCCGGGTCCTCCCGGTCGGTGCGCCCCGGGCCGGCCGGCGCGCCGGCGAAGCCGGGCGGCAGGTCGAGCGAGCCGCTGCCGAGGCCGGGGCCGGTGGTGGGGCCGGCGGGGCGGGGCGGCCGGGTGCCGGCGGGCGGGGTGCCGTACGGGCTCCCGTGGGCGCCGTACGGGTCGGCGTCCGCCGCCGGGGCCGGGCTGTCGAAGGGGCTGCCGGGCGGGGTGGCCGGCCCGTCGAACGGCGAGGCCGCCGGGGTGTCGAACGGGGTGGCAGGCGCGGGCTCGTCGAACGGCGAGGGCGTCTGGCCGGTGGCGAACGGGTCGGCCGCCTGGCCCGTGGCGAACGGGTCGGCTCCGCCGCGGGCGCCCGGCGCACCGGGGCCTGACCGGTCCGGCCGGCCCGGGTCGCCGGCCGGGCCGGGGCCGGTGCGCTGGGCCGGGGGCTGCTGCGCCGGCCCGGACGCGCCGGGGGCGCTCTGTCCGCCGCGCGGCTTGCGGGGCGCGAACCAGTCGCTGGCGCGCTCCGGTTCCCGCTTCTCCTCGGCGGCGGCCGCGGGGGCCTCGGGCCGTGGTGTGGCGCCGGTGCGCGAGGGCAGGGGCTCGGCCTCGGGGACCTCCTCGGCCTGCGCCTCGGGGCGGGGCGCGTCGTCCGTCACCGGCGTGCGGACCACGACCGGCGGGATGGGCCGCGACCCCGGAATGTTGATCTTGATGCGGGTGGTCAACGTGGTCTCGGTCTTCGGCTCCTCCGACCGCGACTGGTCACCGGCGGTTGCGGCCTTCTCAGGGTCCGGGGACATGCCGTACGGCGTGGTGCCCGAGGGGTACGCGGTCGCACCGCGCCCCTGACCGGAGGACGAACTGTCAGATTTACGACTCAAAGCAGGATCTCCCGGATTGGCTCCGCCGCTCGTCAGAGATGGTCCCCCAGCCCGCGGCCGGTAGGCGCCCCAGGGCGGCTCGGCGGCGCCACCACCATACTTGCCACCGCCGGTGCGCACCCTCCGCCCGGAAGAAGGGACCCGGACGGCGGACCGGACACGCCGTCCGCCGTCGCGTCACCAGCCGACGTCAGCCGCCGAGTCGGGACGCCCGGGGGCCCGCCGAGGCCATGTGCGCGGTGGTGGCGCAGATCACAGCGACGGCGATACCGCCCAGCAGGAAGAGGTAGGAGCCGGCACCGGCGGCGAACAGGAAGTCGCCCTCGGGGCGGGCGCCGGCGAGGCTGATGACCGCCACCAGCCAGCCCGCCGCGGGCACCAGCGCCCCCCAGGTGCTGCGCACCAGCCGGGCACCACCGTGCAGCACACCGGCGGTGGCGGCCAGCGCCAGCACCAGTCCGCCGGGGAACCAGGCGGCCTGCAGCAGCGCGCCGGCCCCGGCCACCAGCACGCCCAGGAGCAACAGCGCCACGCCCAGCAGGGCGTTCAGGTAGCCGGGGCGTGCGCGGGTGCCGTCCGCACGCCCGGCGGCCTTCGACGCGCCCCGCGCGTCGCCGTGCGGGGCGGCGCTCCGGGCGCCCGCCTGTGGTGCCGGCTTCGCTCCGGCACGCCCGGTGCCGGCCCGCTGTCGCCGCCCGGCCTCGCGGGCCGTGCCGGTCCCGTCCTCGGAGCGCCGTGGTTCGCGGGGCCCCTTCGCGGCGCTCACGCCGCCTCCCCGTCGCGTCCGGCGCCGCCCTCGTCACCGCTCACGCCGGCGAACAGGTCGCTCTCCCACTCCCCGGGCGGGGCGGCCGGCGTTCCGCGCACCAACTGGTAGTACTCGGTGGCGAACAGGGGCTGGCCCTTGTCGTTGGAGAGCGCGAAGAACGGGCCGTCGACCGAGATCTGCGTGACGTGCTCCCGCATGGCGGCGGCCTTGGCCCGCGCGTGCACCTCGCCGCCGTCGATCGCCGCGGTGACGAGGTCGTCGTCCACCACGCCGGGTACGTCCTCGACCGCGGCCACGCCCGGGAACCCGTGTCCGGTGGCCCGCAGCCGGGCGAAGCCCTCCTCGGCCACCGAGCGGGGCAGCCGGTTCCAGTAGACCTTGGCGACCGGGTGCGCGGGGCCCAGGTCGGCGCGGAAGGACGGGTCGGCGGCGAGGTCGACGGCGCGCATCGCCACCCGGTGGGCCTGGATGTGGTCGGGGTGGCCGTAGCCGCCCTCGGTGTCGTAGGTCACCACCACCTGGGGGCGGACCTCGCGCAGGACGGCCACCAGGTGGGCGGCGGCCTCGTCGAGGTCGGCCTGCCAGAACGCCCCGGGCCGCTCGTTGCTCGCCACGCCCATCATGCCGGAGTCCCGGTAACGTCCGGCGCCGCCGAGGAAGCGGTGGTCGCGGACGCCGAGGGCCCGCATCGCCGCGGCGAGTTCGCCGACGCGGTGCTCGCCGAGCGTGTCCTCGCGGTCGGCGGTCAGGTGGGCCAGCCCGGGCGGGATCACCTCGCCCTCCTCGCCGCGGGTGCAGGTCACCAGGGTGACGTGGGCGCCCTCGGCGGCGTACCGGGCCATGGTCGCGCCGTTGTTGATCGACTCGTCGTCCGGGTGCGCGTGCACCAGGAGCAGACGGCGGCTGGGGAGGTCGGTCATGGGTCCAGCCTACGAGGCGGCGGCCTCCGGCCCGCCGGGTGTACCGGGGACGGCCCGGTCGCCGTCCGGTCGCACCAGTGCCGTGTCCTCCCGGGCCCGGGGGCCCGCGCCGGCCGCCGTCGAGACGGCCGGGGGCCGGGCACGCCGGACGGCCGGACCCACGGCCTTCCGCCGGCCCCTTCAGCCCTCAGCCGGGGAGGGGCGCCGGGGCGGCCCCGCCCACCCGCTGCCCGCCGGGCTGCCGGGACGGGCGGCGCCGGGCTCGCCGGGCGGCGGGGTGCGCGGGACGCTCAGAACTTGATGCCGCCGATCATCCCCGCCACGTTCGACGTGAGCTGCTTGATGGTCGGCGCGATGGACGAGCTGGCGAGGTAGAAGCCGAGGAGCACGCAGACCAGTGCGTGCCCGGTCTTCAGTCCGGCCTTCTTGACCATCAGGAAGACGATGATCGCCAGCAGCACCACCGCCGAAATCGAGAGTGCCACGGCGGCTCACCTCCACATACGCTCAGTCGGGACGCACTCGGATGTTGTGGGACACCGGGGCGCACCGGGCAGCGCGAACGAGGGCGACCCCTCGCACGCAGAGGTCACCACAAGCAGCTCTCCCCGGAAACCGGCCCCCGTAGGGATCATAACTTTCCGCTCACGCGCATATGTCGGGTGCACAGGTGCAGAGAGGGGGCGCACGGCCCCGGCAACGTGGTGCCTAAGGCTTGCAGTTGACGTTCCGTCAGGTCAGCGCCGTGCATGCTCGCCGGACGCCCCATGACGCACATCACCCACTCGTGGGACGGAGCGGCACCGGCTCCTCCGCCGCCCGATCCGGCCACCACGGCCCCCGCACGCGACCCTCACCGGACCGCCACACCGGCAGCGCACCGGCACACACGGCGACCGGCCGGGGCGGCGAGCCACCCCGGCCGGTCCACGGCACCCGCACGGCCGTACACCCAGAAGACTCCACCGCGCGCATATCGGTGCCACTACAGGGGGGTTGCCGTCGCGTTAAGCCGCATCCGGGCCACCGACGGCCCGAAGGCTCCCGCCGTGCACCCGTCCGGGCCGAGCCGTCCGGTCGCGCACCGTGGGCGGGGGCGCCCATGCCGGGCCGTCCCCGCCCCTGTCAAGCACGCCCGGGCGTCGATCTGCCCACTGTTGCCTCAAGAAGCGGACGGACGCAGGTCAGGTGCCCCCATCCCCTTGACTCGGTGTTGCGGGTCTTGCGAAAGTCCGCAACAACCACGCACGTCACCGACGGCGTGACCGTTTCAAGAGAACCTGGCACGGGGGGACTTCGCGATGACCAGTCCGTCCCAGGCCGCCCTCACCCCGCCGGGGACCCCGGAACCGGGTACCGGCGGACTGAGCGCCGAGACCGGCGGCGCGGGCGGTGAACCGGTCGGGCGCTCCCCCGGCCGGCTGATGTGGCTGCGCTTCCGGCGGGACCGGGTCGGCGTGGTCAGCGCCTGCGTGGTCCTCTTCTTCTTCCTGGTGGGGCTGGCGGCACCGCTGATCTCCGCGGTCTACGGCAAGGACCCCTACACCCGCTACGGCCAGATCACCCCGGGCCTGCTGTACAACGGCTACCCGGCCGGCGCCAACGGCGGCGTCTCCGGCCAGTTCTGGTTCGGGCTGGAGCCGGGGCTGGGCCGCGACGTGCTGATGCAGCTCGTCTACGGCATCCGCTCCACCCTGTTCCTGGCGCTGGCCATCACCGTCCTCTCCGTCCTCACCGCGATCGTGCTGGGCGTGAGCGCCGGCTACTTCGGCGGCCGGACCGACTACCTGCTCGGCCGCCTCATCGACCTGCTGATGGCCTTTCCGCAGCAGCTGTTCTTCGTCGCCTTCGTCCCGGTGGTGGGAGCGGCGTTCGTGGCGCCCGGTGACGAGATGCCCACCTGGCTGCGGGCGACCATCCTCATCGTCGTCATGTGGTTCCTGGGCTGGATGGCGCTGGCGCGGCTGCTGCGCGGTCAGGTGCTCTCCCTGCGGGAGCGGGAGTTCGTGGAGGCGGCACGGATCTCGGGTGCCTCGCCCGCCCGCATCATCCGCCGCGAGCTGCTGCCCAACGTGGTCACCCCGATCCTCGTCCAGGCGACGTTCATGCTGCCGTCCTTCGTGACGAGCATCGCCGGTCTCTCCTTCCTGGGCGTCGGCCTGGTCGAGCCCACCCCCGACTGGGGGCGGATGTTCGCCAAGGCCGCCGACTACTACCACCGGGACATCACCTACCTGTTCTTCCCCGGCGTCTCGATGGTGGTGTTCATCGTCGCGTTCAACCTCCTCGGGGACTCCGTCCGCGACGCCTTCGACCCGAAGAAGGCCCGCTAGCCGGGTGGCCCTCCCCCGGCCCGGGCCGGCCCCCGGCCCCCGTGAACCCACAGCAGCGTCGACCCGAGCCGGCCGCCCGCCGGCCGCGCCCGGGCCGGCGACCGGAACAACGACAGGCAGGTGCATGCACACCGTGTGGAGAAGATCGCGTACAGGCAGGGTCCGCGCCTCGGTCCTCGCGCTGTCGGCGGGGGCCCTGGTCCTCACCGCGTGCAGCGCCGGCGCCAAGCCGGAGGGCGGCGGGGCGGACGACGGCCGCAAGGACGCCCAGCGCCAGCAGGCCCAGGTCATATCCTTCGGCGGCGCGGACGTCTCCAAGGGGCCCGCGCCCGGGATATCCGGTGCCCGCAAGGGCGGGACGCTCACCGTCTACCAGCGGGACGACTTCGACACCCTGGACCCGGGGCAGATCTGGACGCCGGACGAGTCGGCCGTCGAGACGCTGCTGACCCGCCGGCTGACCACCTACCGCCACGACGAGGACGGCAAGTACACGGTCGTCGGCGACCTGGCGACGGACAGCGGCGAGATGTCCGACGGCGGGAAGACCTGGACGTACCACCTCAAGGACGGCATCAGGTTCGAGGACGGCTCGCCGATCACCTCGCAGGACATCCGCCACAGCGTGGAGCGGCTCTTCGCGCCCTTCATGACCGACGGCCCCAACTACCTCCAGCAGTGGCTGGCCGGCGGGACCGACTTCCGCAAGCTGCTGCCGGGCGGCGGCTACGACGGCAAGCACCTGCCGAAGTCCGTGCTGGAGACCCCCGACAGCAAGACGGTCGTCTTCCACTTCCACAAGGCCGTCGGTGACCTGCCGTTCGCCCTGACCATGTGCGGGTACGGCGTGGTGCCGCACGGGGCGAAGGACACCAGGGAGAAGTACGCCAAGAAGCCGCTGTCCTCCGGCCCCTACAAGGTGGCCCCCGGCTCGTACCAGAAGGGCAAGGGCATCCGGCTGGTCCGCAACACCGCCTGGGACCCGAAGACCGACGCCACCCGCCACCAGTACGTGGACGCCTTCGACGTCCAGTCGGGGGTGGAGTACTCCGTCTCCACTCAGCGTCTGATCTCCGACAGCGACCAGAACCGGACCGCGGTCAGCTTCACCAACCAGGTCGACGCCGCCAACCTGCAGAAGGTCGCCGACGACCCGGACGTCAAGAAGCGCTCGATCTCCGGCTACCAGCCGTACGTGGGCAACATGGTCTTCAACATGTCCCGCCTGAAGGACAAGCGCATCCGTGAGGCGATCGCCTACGCCCTGCCCGTCCAGTCGATCGTGGACGCCTACGGGACCCCGGGCGGCGGTGAACTCGCGGGCGGCTACATCGGCCCCACCCTCTCCGGCTACAAGGACATCGACCCGTACGGGAAGCTGAAGAAGCCGCAGGGCGACGTGGCGAAGGCCAAGAAGATCCTCAAGGCGGCCGGCAAGTCCGGCATGAAGCTGACCTTCGCCCACCGCGACGACGAGGAGTCGCAGAACTTCGCCGTGGCCGTCGCCGACAACCTCCACAAGGCGGGCTTCGACGTCCAGAACGTCACCATCTCCGCGGACAGCTACTACAAGACCATCGGCAACCTGAAGAACCCCTACGACATCTTCCCGACCTCCTGGAGCAGCGACTGGCCGAGCGCCTTCTCGGTCATCCCGCCGACCCTGGACGGCCGCCTCATCGCCGAGGGCGCGCCCAACTACTCGCACTACGACAACCCCGCGGTGAACAAGGAGATCGACCGGATCTCCCAGATCACCGACACCAGGAAGGCCGCCGACGAGTGGTTCGCGCTCAGTGAGCGCATCCTCAAGGACGACCTGCCGCAGCTCCCCACCCTCTACTACAAGTACGTGCAGGTGGCCGGCTCCAAGGTGGGCGGGGTCGTCGCCGACGACATCCTGAGCGGGGTCGACCCGACCAGGCTGTACGTCAAGCAGTAGCCGCCGGCGGGCGCGGTCCGCGGCGCCCGCCACCGGTGCCGCGCCCGCCTCCCGTCTCCGGCGCACCCCGTCGGGCGCGCCGGCCACCGGCGTCCCCGCGCCGCCGGCGGGGCCCGGGCCGCCGGTGCCGCCCGGGCCCCGCCACCACCGCCCCCGTGCCCCACGAGAGCTGCGACCCGTCATGCTGCGATTCCTCTTCCGCCGGTCCCTCGGCGCGCTGGTGATCCTGGTACTCATCAGCGCGTTCACCTTCTTCCTGTTCTTCGCCGCACCCCGCGACCCCGCCCTGACGGCGTGCGGCAGCCACTGCAACGCGCAGTCGCTGGCGCTGATCCACCACAACCTGGGCCTGGACCGGCCGGTCCCCGTCCAGTACTGGGAGTTCATGAAGGGGATCTTCGTCGGGCGCCAGTTCTCGCTCGGCCCCTGCCCGGCGCCCTGCTTCGGCTACTCCTTCTCCGACGGCGTCCCCGTCTGGAACACCCTGGTGGACCGGTTCCCCGTGACGCTCTCGCTCGCGCTGGGCGGGGCGGCGGTCTTCCTGACGGTGGGCCTGGGCACCGGGATGATCGCCGCCTGGCAGCAGGGCAAACTGGTCGACAAGGTGTTCAGCTCGCTGTCGCTGGTGCTCGGCTCGATGCAGATCTACTTCGTCGGCCCGATCGTGCTGGCGCTGCTGGTGTACAACACCGACCTCTTCGACCAGCCGGCCTACGTGCCCTTCACACAGAACCCGCTGCACTGGTTCACCGGGCTGATCATCCCCTGGTGCGTGCTGTCGATCATCTTCACCGCCCAGTACACCCGCATGGCGCGCTCCGCCCTGGTGGAGCAGCTCGCCGAGGACCACGTGCGCACCGCGCGGGCCAAGGGCATGTCCCGGGCGACGGTGTTCTTCCGCTACGCCTGGCGCGGTTCGCTCATCCCCATCGTCACCATCTTCGGTATCGACCTCGGCTCGCTCTTCGGCGGCGCGATGATCACCGAGAAGACCTTCGCCCTGCCGGGGCTGGGCCGCCTCGCGGTCGACTCGGTGGCCCAGGTGGACCTGCCGACGGTGATGGGCGTGATGCTCTTCTCCGCCTTCTTCATCGTCGTCTTCAACATCGTCGTGGACGCCGCGTACGCGGTCATCGACCCGCGCGTCCGTCTGTCCTAGGAGTCCTCCCCACGTGTCCACCACTCCCAAGCCCGAGGGCGCGCCGGCCCCCTTCCTCTCGGTGCGCGACCTGCACGTGCGCTTCCGCACCGAGGACGGTGTGGTCAAAGCCGTCGACGACCTCTCCTTCCGCCTGGAGCGGGGGCGGACCCTCGGCATCGTCGGGGAGTCCGGGTCCGGCAAGTCCGTGACCAACCTGGCGGTGCTGGGCCTGCACAACCGGGCCGCCACCGAGATCAGCGGCCGGATCACCGTGGACGGCACGGAGATCGTCGGGGCGTCCGAACGCACTCTGCAACGGCTGCGCGGCAACACCATGGCGATGATCTTCCAGGACCCGCTGACCGCCCTCTCGCCGTACCACACGGTGGGCCGGCAGATCGCCGAGCCGTACCGGAAGCACACCGGTGCGAGCCGGCGCGCGGCCCGGGAGCGGGCCGTGGAGATGCTGGGCAAGGTCGGCATCCCGCAGCCCCGCCGCCGGGTGGACGACTACCCGCACCAGTTCTCCGGCGGCATGCGGCAGCGCGCCGTGATCGCGATGGCCCTGGTGTGCGACCCCGCGCTGCTCATCGCCGACGAGCCGACCACCGCGCTGGACGTGACGGTGCAGGCCCAGATCCTCGACCTGCTCTCCGGCCTCCAGCAGGAGTTCGGCTCCGCCATCATCCTGGTCACCCACGACCTGGGGGTGGTGGCCCACCACGCCGACGAGCTGCTGGTGATGTACGCAGGTCGGGCGGTGGAGCGCGGCCCGGTGGACGAGGTCCTCCACCGGCCCCAGCACCCCTACACCTGGGGGCTGCTCAGCTCGGTGCCGCGGCTGTCCGCGCGCACCGACGAGCCGCTGGTACCGGTCCCCGGCTCGCCTCCGAGCCTCCTCGCCCCGCCGCCGGGCTGCCCCTTCCACCCGCGCTGCGCCTTCACCGAGGTGGTGGGCGGTGACCGCTGCGCGACCCGGCGCCCCGCGCTGCCCCCGGGCCGGGGAGCGGCCTGCCACCTGGCGGCGGAGGACCGGCAGGCGCTCTTCACCGAACAGATCGAACCGCGGCTGGTATAGGGAGCACGACGACCATGGCTGAGAAGACCGAGCTGCCCTCCCCCCGTGACGGGGCCGCCGGCGCCCGGGCCGCAGGCGGTCCGGCCGGCGCGCCGCCCACCACGCCCCGCCCCGCCGACGGGGTGCGCGGCGGTGACGCCCCGCTCGGCGAGCCCCTCCTCGTCGCCGAGAACCTCACCAAGCACTTCCCGGTGCTGGGCGGCTTCCCCTTCCGCCGCCAGGTGGGCGCGGTGCGGGCGGTGGACGGGGTGGACCTGACCGTGCACGCCGGTGAGAGCTTCGGCCTGGTCGGCGAGTCGGGGTGCGGCAAGTCCACGACGGGCCGGCTGCTGACCCGGCTGCTGGAGCCGAGCGGCGGGCGGATCACCTACGCCGGGCGGGACATCACCCACGCGAGCCGCCGGGAGCTGGCGCCGGTCCGCTCCGAGATCCAGATGATCTTCCAGGACCCCTACTCCTCGCTCAACCCGCGGCAGACGGTCGGCACGATCGTCGGCGGGCCGATGGAGGTCAACGGCATCGACCCGCCCGGCGGCCGGGAGCGCCGGGTGCGCGAACTCCTGGAGACGGTCGGCCTCAACCCCGAGCACTACAACCGCTTCCCCCACGAGTTCTCCGGCGGCCAGCGCCAGCGCATCGGCATCGCCCGGGCCCTGGCGCTGGAGCCGAGGCTGATCGTGGCGGACGAGCCGGTGTCCGCCCTCGACGTGTCCATCCAGGCGCAGGTGGTCAACCTGCTGCGGCGGCTGAGGGACGAACTCGGCATCGCCTTCCTCTTCATCGCCCACGACCTGGCGGTGGTGCGGCACTTCAGCCGCCGGGTGGCGGTGATGTACCTGGGCCGCATCGTGGAGGTGGGGGACCGCGAGGACGTCTACGAGCGGCCCCGCCACCCGTACACGCACGCACTGCTCTCGGCCGTCCCGGAGGTGCGGCCGGCCGGCGGGGAGGGCACCGGGCCCCGGGAGCGCATCCGGCTCGCCGGGGACGTCCCCTCCCCCGTGGACCCACCGTCGGGCTGCCGCTTCCGCACCCGGTGCTGGAAGGCCCGGGACAAGTGCGCCGAGGAGGTCCCGGCGCTGGCCCAGACCCCCGGCAACCGTGCGGGCCACCTGACGGCCTGCCACTTCCCGGAGGAGCCCACCGTCACCGCCCGCGAGCGGGACGTGGTGCTCGATCCGGCGCTGGCGGCCGCCGAGGCGGAACGCGGGCAGGAGTAGGCGGGCCGCCGGGCCGCCCGGTCCGGTGCCGCAAGGGGCCTTCAGGTCTTGCGGCCCACCACCGCGTACACGTTGATGTCGGCGTCGGTGACGTCGTTGATGTCCGCGTAGCGGGTCCGCTCCACCGCGTCCAGTGCGGTCCGGCGCCGGGCGTCGGGGCAGGGCGGCCGCCGGGTGGCGCCGTCGGGGCGCCAGTGGTGGGCGGGGACGGTGCCGGGCGCCAGCGGGATCAGGCCGTTGTCGGTGACGAAGCGCTCGACCGCCGTGCGGGGGCGCAGCCAGAACGGGAAGCCGCTGGACCGGTAGATCGCCGCCACCTGCCCCATGGGCCCGGGGTTGACGTCGGCGGTGAGGTGGCTGAGGACCAGGTGGCTGCCGGCCGGGAGGGCGTCCACCAGGGTGCGGACGGCCTCCTGGGCCTGGAGGTCGGGCAGGAAGTGGAGGATGGCGGCGAGCACCAGCGCCACCGGCCGGTTGAAGTCGAGGGTGCGGCGGGCCGCGGCCAGGACGGCCGCGGGGTCGCGCAGGTCGGCGTCGACGTAGTCGGTGGCGCCGCGCGGGTCGCCGGCCAGCAGCACCCGTGCCTGGGTGAGGACGACGGGGTCGTGGTCGACGTAGACCACGCGGGCCTCGGGGGCGGCCCGCTGTGCGACCTGGTGGACGTGGTCCTGGGTGGGCAGGCCGGTGCCCACGTCGAGGAACTGGCGCACCCCCGCCCCGGTCACCAGCGTCTGCACGGCCCGCCGCACGAAGTCGCGGTTGTGACGGATGTCGAGGTAGCCGCGGGGGTTGGCGGCGAGGGCCGCGGTGGCGGCGACCCGGTCCGCCTCGTAGTGGTGCGTGCCGCCCAGCAGGACGTCGTAGAGCCCGGCCGGGTGCAGCCCCGTCGCCCCGCTCGCCGTCTCGCCGGAGCGGGTGACGCCGCCGCGCGGCTCGGTCATGGCGGATGCTCCCTGCGGTGGTGGGGGGACGGGCGCGGCCCGCGGTCGGTTGCGGAACGCGACCGGCTCTCCCCGCGCACGTGTGCGAGGAGCCGGCCGGAGGCATGTTAGGTGACGAGGCCACGCAGTTGGGCGCCAACCCCCATGGTCCGGCCAGGGTTTGACCGGAAGTGGAGTGGTTCAGTCCAGCTCCGGCCCGGTCCGCTCGGCCGCGAAGTGGCAGGCCGAGGGGTGGTGCAGCGGCCCGCCGTGGCCGGCGAAGGCCTGGGGGACCGCCAAGGGCGGGGTCGTGGTCGCGCAGACCTCGCGCGCCTTCCAGCAGCGGGTGCGGAAGCGGCAGCCGGAGGGCGGGTCGACGGGTGAGGGCACGTCGCCGTCGAGCAGGATGCGTTCCCGGCCGCCGCGGGAGGCCGGGTCGGGCACGGGGACGGCGGAGAGCAGCGCCTGGGTGTAGGGGTGGGTGGGGTGCTCGTAGATCTGCTCCTCGGTGCCGGTCTCCACGATGCGGCCGAGGTACATCACCGCGACCCGGTCGGAGAGGTGGCGGACCACCGACAGGTCGTGGGCGATGAAGACGTAGGCCAGCCCGAACTCCCGCTGGAGGCGGGCCATGAGGTTGACGACCTGCGCCTGCACGGAGACGTCGAGGGCGGAGACGGGCTCGTCGGCGACGATGACCTCGGGGCGCAGTGCCAGGGCCCGGGCGATGCCGACGCGTTGGCGCTGGCCGCCGGAGAACTGGTGGGGGTAGCGGTCGGCGTAGTCGGGGTCGAGGCCGACGGTGCGCAGGAGTTCGCGGACCCGGGTGCGGCGCTCGCTGCGGGGCACGGCGCCCGGGTGGACGGCGAAGGGCTCGGCGACGATGTCGCCCACCGTCATGCGGGGGTTGAGGGAGGTGTAGGGGTCCTGGAAGACCATCTGGATGTTGCGGCGCACCGCTTTCAGGGCGTGGCCGGACAGGCGGGTGATGTCGGCTCCGGCGTGGTGGACGGTGCCGGCGGTGGGGCGGGTGAGTCCGACCAGGGCGCGGGCGACGGTGGACTTGCCGCAGCCGGACTCGCCGACGATGCCGAGGGTCTCGCCGCGGCGCAGCGCGAAGGAGACGCCGTCGACGGCGTGCACCGCGCCGACCTGCCGCCGCACCAGGACGCCGCGGGTGACCGGGTAGTGCACCGCCAGGTCGCGGACCTCCAGCACGGGCGGTTCCCCGGCGGCTGCCGTGCCGCCGGGTTCGGGGGCGGAGACGGCGCCGCCGCCCCCGTCCTCCCAGGGCGTCTGTGCCTCACCGGCCATCGCGGGTCTCCTCCCAGAAGTGGCAGGCGCTGGTCCGGTCGTCGTCGACGCGGTGGAGCGGGGGCCGGTCGGTGCGGCAGATGTCGCGGGCGACGGGGCAGCGGGGGTGGAAGGGGCAGCCGGCGGGCACGGCGGTGAGGTTGGGCGGCAGGCCCTTGATGGCGGGCAGTTCGTGGCCCTTGCGGTCCAGGCGGGGCACGGACTGGAGGAGGCCACGGGTGTAGGGGTGGGCGGGTGCGCGGTACAGCTCGCGGACGGGGGCGGTCTCGACGATGCGTCCGGCGTACATCACGGCGATGGTGTCGGCCACGTCGGCGACCACCCCGAGATCGTGGGTGATGAGGACCAGGCCCATGGTGTACTCGCGGCGCAGCTCGTCGAGGAGGTCCATGACCTGGGCCTGGACGGTGACGTCGAGGGCGGTGGTCGGCTCGTCGGCGATGACCAGGGCGGGCTGGAGCGCCAGCGCCATGGCGATCATGATGCGTTGGCGCATGCCGCCGGAGAACTGGTGGGGGTAGTCGCCCACCCGGGCACGGGCTCCGGGGATGCGGACCCGGTCCATCAGGGCGACGGCGCGGGCCCGGGCCTCCTTGCGGGAGACGCCGTAGTGCACCTCGAACATCTCGCCGAGCTGGGCGCCCACCGACAGGACGGGGTTCAGGGCGGACAGCGCGTCCTGGAAGATCATCGCGAGCTGCGCGCCGCGGACCCGCCGCCGCTCCTCCGCGGGCAGGGTGAGCAGGTCCCGGCCGCGGAAGAGGACCTGGCCGCCGGTGACGTGGGCCGGCGGGGTGTCGAGGATGCCCATGACGGCGTGGGCGGTGACGGACTTGCCGGACCCGGACTCGCCGAGCACCGCGAGGGTCTGCCCGGAGCGCACCGCGTAGCTGACGCCGTCGACCGCGCGGGCCACGCCGTCCCGGGTGCGGAACTCCACGCTCAGTTCCCGAAGTTCCAGCAGGGGTTCGTGGTCGCCGGGGTCGCGGAAGGGCAGCGGTCCGGGCCCGCCGCGGGGGGCCTCGGGGAGGGTGGTGAAGGTCGTCATGGCGTGCTCTCTCCTCAGCGGAGCTTCGGGTCGAGGGCGTCGCGGACCGCGTCGCCCAGCATGATGAAGGCGAGGACGGTCAGGCTGAGGGCGCCGGCCGGCCAGAGCAGCATGTGGGGGGCGTTGCGGATCTGCCGGGAGGCGTCGGAGATGTCGATGCCCCAGGAGACGGTGGGGGGTTTGAGGCCGACGCCGAGGAAGGAGAGCGTCGCCTCCAGGGAGATGTAGGTGCCCAGCGCGATGGTGGCGACGACGATGACGGGGGCGACGGCGTTGGGCGCGATGTGGCGGAGCAGGACGCGGGCCGGGGAGGCGCCCAGGGCGCGGGCGGCCTGCACGTAGTCGGCCTCCTTGACGGTGAGCACCGAGCCGCGGGCGATGCGGGCGATCTGCGGCCAGCCCAGCAGCACGATGAAGGCGACGACGGGCCACACCGATCCGGAGGGGACCACGGAGAGGAAGACCAGTCCGCCCAGCAGCATGGGCAGGGCGAAGAAGACGTCGGCGACGCGGCTGAGGATCGCGTCCCACCAGCCGCCGAAGAAGCCCGCGAGGCCGCCGAGGACGCTGCCGAGCAGGGCGGCGCCGGCGGTCGCGCACACGCCGACGGTGACGGAGGCCCGCGCGCCGTGGACGGTGCGGGCGAACACGTCGCACCCCTGCGTGTCGAAGCCGAAGGGGTGGCCGGCGCGGGGGCCCTCCTGGCTGAGGGCGATGTCGCAGTCCAGGGGGTCGGTGCCGGTCAGCAGGGTGGGCCGGATCGCGAGCAGGACGAAGAAGACGATGAGGGCGGCGGAGACCAGGAAGACGGGGTTGCGCCGCAGGTCGTGCCAGGCGTCGGACCACAGGCTCCGGTTGCGGCCCCGCACCTCGCCGCCCTCGGGTGCGCCGACGGGTCCGGGCCCTTCGGGTGGCGGGGGTGCGGGCGTGGTGCCGGGCCGGCCGGGGCCTGCGGCTTCCGGGCCGCGGTGCCCCGGGGGTGCGAACGGCGCGGTGCCGGGGCCGCCCGGCCCGGCGCCGGGCGCGCCGGGCTCGTCGCCCTCGGGGGCGGTGCCGGGGTCGAACACCTCGTCAGACATAGCGGATCCTCGGGTCGAGCACGGCGTACAGGAGGTCGACGAACAGGCCGGCCAGCAGGAAGACGATGACGAGCACCGTGACGAAGCCGACGACGGTGGGCGAGTTCTGGCGGACGATGCCCTGGTAGAGCTCGTAGCCGACGCCGTGCACGTTGAAGATGCGTTCGGTGACCACGGCGCCGCCCATCAGCGTCCCGATGTCCGCGCCGACGAAGGTGACGACGGGGATGAGGGAGTTGCGCAGCACGTGCCGCAGGACCAGGCGCCGCCGCGGTACCCCCTTGGCCACGGCAGTGCGGACGTAGTCGGCGCGGACGTTCTCGGCGACCGAGGTGCGGGTGAGGCGGGTGACGTAGGCGAGCGAGACCAGCGCCAGTACCGCGCCGGGCAGCAGCAACTCGTCCAGGGGTGCGCCGGGCGTCACGGCGGGGCGCACCAGCCCCCACTTCACGCCGAGCAGGAACTGGAGCAGGTAGCCGCTGACGAAGGTGGGGACGGAGACGACGAGCAGCGTCATGACCAGGGTGGTGCTGTCCAGGGCGCGGCCCCGCCGCAGTCCGCCGAGAAGGCCGAGGGTCACGCCGAGGACCACCTCGAAGGCGATGGCGACGAGGGTGAGGCGCAGCGTGACGGGGAAGGCCGTGGCCATCTTGCCGAGCACCGGCTGCCCGTCGAAGGCGGTGCCGAAGTCGCCGCTGAGGATCTGGCCCATGTAGTGCAGGTACTGCTGCCACAGGGGGTGGTCGAGGTAGAGCTCGCGGCGGATCTGAGCGGCGGTGGCGGGGTCGGGGGCCCGGTCGCCGGAGAGGGCGGCCACCGGGTCGCCGAGGGCGTAGACCATCACGAAGAGCAGCAGCGTGGCACCGAGGAAGACCGGGACCATCTGGAGCAGCCGCCGGATCACGTAACGTCCCATGGCTTGGCTCGCCTCAGTCCTTCTTGACGCTGATGTCGGTGTAGACCGGGACGCTGAAGGGGTTCAGCGCGACGTGCTCGACGCGGTCGGAGTAGCCGCCGATGCCGTTCTGGTACCAGAGGGGGATGGACGGCATGTCCTTGACGAGGAGCTGTTCGGCGGCCTGGTAGGTGGCGTTGACGCGGTCCTCCTGGGCCTGTGAGTTGGCCTTGTTCACGGCGGCGTCGAAGCCCTTGCTGCTCCAGCCGGACTCGTTGGCCGAGGCGCCGGTGGTGAAGACGCTCTGCAGGAAGGACTGCGCCAGCGGGTAGTCCATCTGCCAGGCGGTGCGGAAGGGGCCGGTCATCTTCCGGCGGGTGATGCGGGAGCGGAAGTCGGCCAGGGTGCCGACGGGCGAGCCGTCGCAGACGTGGTGGCGCAGGGACTTGTTGATGCTGTTGCAGAGCGCGTCGACCCAGAGCTTGTGGGAGCCGACGTCGGCGTTGTAGGTGATGGTGAACCGCCCGCCGGGGATGCCGCCGCCCTTGGCGACCAGCTCCCGGGCCGCCGCCGGGTCGTACCGGCAGGCGTCACCGCACAGGCCCGCCTTGTAGCCGTTGCGCGGGCCGAGGGCCTGGGCGGTCCAGTCGGTGGCGGGGGTCCGGGTGTCGCGGAAGATGCGGCGGGTGATGGCGGCCCGGTCGATCGCCTTGGACAGGCCGCGCCGCACGGAGGCCGCGCCCTTGGTGCCCCACTTCTTGTCGTAGAGCGGGAAGGCGACGGTCTGGAGCACCCCGGCGGGCTGGTTGATGTAACGGCCGCCCAGGTCCTTGGCCACGAACTTGAGCTGGGTGGCGGGGACGTCGTCGACGACGTCGAGGTTGCCGGCGAGCAGGTCGGTGTAGGCGGTGTCGGTGTCGGTGTAGACCTGGAGGTCGACGCCGCCGTTGCGGGCCGGGTCGGGCCCGGGGTAGTCCTTCCAGGTCCGCAGCTTCATCAGCGCGCCCCGGGCGTAGGACTCGATGCGGTAGGGCCCGTTGCCGACGGGTCTGCGCAGCCAGGCCGCGTGGTCGGTGAAGAAGGCGCGGGGCAGCGGCATGAAGGCGGTGTAGCCCAGGGTGTTCGGCCACAGGCCGAACTTCTGGTTGAGGGTGACGGTGAAGGTCAGGTCGTCCTTGACGTGCAGCCCCCGCATCCTGGTGGCGGTGGGCCTGGCGCCCTCCTCGGCGGGGTGCACCCGGTCGTAGCCGTCGATGTAGGAGAAGAAGGGCGCGCCCTGCTGGCGGTTGCGGGTGGCGGCGCCGTAGTTCCAGGCGTCGACGTAGGAGTGGGCGGTGACCTTCTCGCCGTTGCTGAAGGTCCAGCCGGGCTTGAGGCGGACGGTGAAGTGCGTGGAGTCGGTCGTCCGGATGGAACGGGCCATCATGGGCTCGGCCACGGCCGTCTTCGGGTTGTAGCGCATCAGCCCCCGGAAGACCATGTCGAGGACCTTGCCGCCCTGCACCTCGGTGGTGTTGGCGGGCTCCAGCGGGTTCTGCGGGTCGCCCCAGGAGGCGCGGACGACGCTCGGGTCCTGCCCCCCGCTGCCGCAGCCGGCGGCCAGGCCGGAGGCGGCCACCAGGAGGGCGGCCGCGGTGACGCGTGAGGCCCGGCGCATCGCTGCCTCCTGCGGGTCGGTCGGTCCGGCGGTCCCGGCCGTCGCCGGTCCGGGCTCGCCGCCCACAGTGGCACGATTTGTATGCTTTTCGTCTTCCCGGCGCGACGGTCGACCCACCGGCGGGTGGAACTACGCCCGAACGCACGAAGCCACCCGCCCACCGGACGCGGCCCCCTTCAAACGTCGACTTCCGGACGGACGGGCCGCCCGGCCTCCCGCACCCGCCCGACCGCGCCCCCGCCACTGCGCGGCTCCCCGCCACCCGCACCCCCACCCCTGCACACAGCGCCCGTGCGGTCCCTGGCCGAAGCGCCGGCGCCGTCGGCCACCGGTCCCGCAACCGCCGCGGCGGGGCGCCGGCGGCGACTGCGGGGGCGGGTCGGCGCGGCGGTGGCGGACGAGGCCGCGGGCACCGGGAGCGCGGCACCACTGCCGGGGCCGACCCGGTCGGCGGGTGCCGGCCGGCTGGCCGGAAACGTCACTTGTTGGCGGTCACAGGAGCCTCATACGTTCTACCCGGGGTTCGAACAGAACTCCGGCAAGTTGTGCACGACCCCTCACAACTGACCGGGAGGCCCTATGCCCACCACTGCCGAATTCGAGAACCTTCTCGACGCGGACCTGGACCTGGACGTCCAGCTCTCCGACGTCGCCGCCGACAGCGAGGGGCTCGGCTTCGCACGCCGCAGCTACACCTCGCCCAACCTGACGTACAGCACCCAGTCGCGGTGTCCCACCTGCTGCGCCTGAGGTGAGGGCCGCGGCCCCGGCTACGGGAGAGGGGCCGCGGCCCGAGCAGGCACCGGGGAGCGAGATGGCGGGGGAGATGAGCGAGGACTTCACGGCGGTCGAGCCGCTGCTGCTGCGCATGACCGGCGTACCGCGCCACCGGCTCCCCGCCACCGGGGACCCCGCCTCCCCGGGCCTCCCGGCGGCGCTCGCCGACCCCGTCCTGCGCGAGGCCGTCGAGGTGGCGAGCTCCAGCCTGGGCGAGGCCCTGGACCGGCTCGCGGCCGGTGCGGACCCGGGCCCCCGGCGGCGGCGGAGCCTGGCCGCCTCCACCACCCGCTACGCGCTGCGGCTGGCCACCCGCCCCACCCCCTTCGGCCTGTTCGCCGGGGTCGCCCCCGCCCGGACCGGGCCGCGCACCCGGTTCGCGGTGACCGGGCCCGGCAGCAAGGCGGCCCGCCCCGACGGCCAGTGGCTGCGGGACCGGGTCCGCGACTGGTGCGCCGGCCCCGAGGTGCGCCGACGCACCGACGTCGTCTGGAACAACCTCGTCAGCAGCGCCGACGGCCGGTTCCAGCTCGGCGAGGGCGGCGCCGAGGTGTCCGTGCGCCGCAACGCCCTGGTCACCTGGGTCCACGAGCGGGCCGCCGCCCCCCTCCCCTACCGGCTGCTGCTCCAGGAGGCCACCGCGGCCTTCCCGCAGGCCACCGAGGCACGGATCGACGACGTGCTGGCGAGCCTCCTCACCCACGGCCTCCTGCTGGCCTCCCTGTCACCGCAACGCACCGACGCCACGGCGCTGGACACCCTGGAGGCGGCCCTGACGCCGCTGCCCGGTGCCCGCCGCGAACTGCACGCCGTGCGCCGGGCGCTCGACACGTACGGCCGCACCGCACCGGGTGAGGGCCGCGCGCAGTGGCGGGCCCTGACCCGGCGCATGCGGACCCGTGAGGCGCAGCCCTCCCCGCCCGTCCAGGTGGATCTGCGCATGGCCGTGGAGGCCGAGCTGCCCCCGCAGGTGACCGCGGAGGCGGAGCGCTACGCCGCCGCCATGTGGGCGATCTCCGAGGAGTGGCTGACCCACCGCCACATGCGCGACTACCAGCTCCGCTTCCTGGAGCGGTACGGCACGGCCACCGCGGTCCGCCTCGCCGACCTCACCGACCCGCACCGCGGCCTGGGCTTCCCCGAGGGCTATGACGCCCCCCTGGACCGGCAGGCGCCCACCGCCCCGCCGGACGGTGAGGCCTCCGCCCGGCGGCGCGCCCTGGTGGCGGAGCTGACCCAGGAGGCCCTCGTCGGCCGGGACCGCGAGCTGCGCCTGACCTCCCAGACCGTCGAACGGCTCGCCGCCGGTCACCGCCACCCCGACCTGCCCGCGCCGCGCTCCCTCGAACTCTGCTTCCAGCTCCTGGCCGGCAGCGCCGCCGCCCTGGACGCCGGTGACTTCCGCCTCCTGGCCTCCCCGCACGCCGCCGCCTGGCTGGCCGGGGCCACCGCCGGCCGCTTCGCGTCGACCACCGGCACCGAGGAGGAACTGGCCCGGCTGGTCAGGGCCGGCGTCGAGCCCGGCGACCTCCCCGCCCAGGTGACGTTCCGCCCCAGGAGCGGCCGGGCGCTCAACACCAGCCAGGTCCCGCTGCTCGTCCCGCACGAGATCCCGGTCGGTGCCTTCCCCGAGCGTCGCGGCGCGGAGGTGGTGGACTGGCGCGGCCTGCTGGTCTCCCTGGGCCCCGCCGGCTTCCGGCTGACCTGCCCCGACAGCGGGCGCGAGGTGGTGCCCTTCGTCCCGCACCTGGTGGCCCTCGACCACGAGGCGCCCCGGGTGGTGCGGCTGCTGGTGGACATGGTCTTCGGACGCGGCAGAACCTGGACGGGCTGGGACTGGCGTGGACTGGAGGTGCTGCCGGTCCTGCCGCGCGTCACCTTCGGCAGGGTGACGGTCTCCCCGCTGCGCTGGCTCCCCGACCGCCACCTGAGCGGAGCGGCGGCGGGCGACGCGGGGGACGGCGCCTGGGAGGCGGCGGTGCACGGCTGGCGCGAGCGCTACCGCGTCCCCGACCGGGTGCAGGTGGTGCGCGGCGACCGGGTCTACGGCATCGACCTCACCGACCCCTGGCACCGCTGCCTCCTCCGCGAGGAGGTGCGCGGCGGCCGGCCGGCGCTCTTCGAGGACCCGGCGGCCGACGGCGACGGCCTGGGCTGGGCGGCCGGCCACCGCACCGAGATCGTCGTCCCCCTCCTCCGCCGCGACCTGGCCCGGCGGCTCACCGAGCCCGCGGCCGGCCCCGCCCCGGCCGCTCCCGGCGCCCCGGCCGTGCGGGCGGACCGGCCCGCGCCGCGCCGGCTCCCGGTGGCCGACCCGGGCTCCGGCTTCGCCCTGCCGGGAGAGGGCTGGCTGTACGCCAAGGTGTACGCCGCGCCCGAGACCCACGACGCGCTCCTCGCCACGCGCCTGCCCGCCCTCCTCGACGAGGTCGCCGACCACCTCACCGGGTGGCACTTCGTCCGCTACCGCGACCCGGAGCCCCACCTGCGCGTCCGCCTGGCGGGCGAGCCCGGCGCGCTGCGCGGCACGGTGCTGCCGCGACTGACGGCATGGGGCCGGGCTCTGCGCACCGAAGGCGCCCTGCGCACCCTCACCCTCGACACCTACGAACCGGAGACGGCCCGCTACGGCGGCCCCGCGGCCCTCCCCCACGCCGAGGCCGTCTTCCACCTCGACAGCCGCTCGGCCACCGAACAGCTCGCACGGCGCCGCCACGGCGGTCCGCGGCTGCCGCCGGCGGTGTGGGCGGTCCTCAACCACGTGGCGCTGCTCGACGCCCTGGGCGACCGGGACTGGCCGGCATGGGTGTGCGGTGCCTACCGCAGACGTCCCGACCTGCTCGCGCCCGAGGACCGTGCGGTGGCCCGGGAGCTGGTCGTACCCGGCTCGGCAGCCCGGCTCCTGGGCGAGCGCCTGGACGCTCCCCGCCTGGCGGACCTGTGGACGCGGGACCCGGCGCCCCGCCGCTACGGCCGGCTGTTCCTCCCGGCCGGCCCCGGGACCGCCGGCGACGGGTCGGAGCCCGGTGGAGCCGCCCGCACCGGGACCCCGTGTGACGGGGCGGCTCGTGACGAGGTCTTCCGCAGCCTGCTGCACATGCAGCACAACCGCCTCCTGGGCACCGACCGGCAGGCCGAGGACCGCAGTTGCGCCCTGCTGCGCGCCGTCGCCCAGGACGTGGCGGGCCGCCGCCGGCACCTCTCGGCGCCCGCCTCACAAGCCGCAGGAACAGCACGGGGGCGGGAGAGGTGACCGGGACGGGCGCCGCGCGTGCACATCTCGGGCCCGTACCGGCCCAGGACGGCACCGCCTCCGCCTCCGGCCCCGGCACGCCGCCGGCCTCCCGGCAGGCCGCCCGCCACGTCCGCGACCTCCTCCTGGATCAGCTCGCCGACCCGGTCGCGACCGCTGCGGCGACCGGTTCGGCCGGAGCCGCCCACCGAGAGGCGGAGCTGCTCCAACCGCACTGGGCCGACCTCTCCCTCTCGGCCGGCCACCCGGGCGTGGCCATGGCCTTCGCCGGCATCGCGGCCACCTCGCCGCAGCACCGGGCGCGCGGCCACGCCTACCTGTCCCACGCCATGACGGCCCTGGCGAGCCACCGCCACGTGCCGGAGGGGGTGTTCCACGGACCGGGCGCGGTGGCGGTGGCCACCCTCGTCGCCCACCGCGCGACCGGCGGCTACCGCACCGCGCTGACCCGCCTGGACGGCTACCAGCGCCGCATGGTCCGCGCCGCGCTGCCGCCGCTGCCCGACGGCCCGGTCCCCACCAACGGCCAGTTCGAGGCGGTGCGCGGCGTCACGGGCATCGGCCGCTACCTCCTGGCCCGCCGCGAGACCTGCGAGGCGGAGCTGCGGAGCGTCCTGTCCTACCTGGTGGCGCTCGCCCTGGGCGAGGTGGCGTACGCGGGCGAGCGGGTCCCGCGCTGGTGGACGACGGCCACCGCCAGGGAGGGCCAGGCCGGGGAGTTGCCGCACGGCCACCTCAACCTCGGCCTCTCCCACGGCGTGCCGGGTCCGCTGGCGCTGCTGTCCCTCGCCTGGAGCTCCGGCGTCGTCGTCGACGGTCAGCGCGAGGCCGTGGAACGCATGACGGCCCTGCTGACCGACTGGGCGGTCCCGGTGCCCGGCGGTCTGGCCTGGCCCGGGTATCTCACCCTCGACCACTGGCGCCAGGGCCCCGGCAGCGCCCCTGCCCAGCGGCGCCCCTCCTGGTGCTACGGCGCACCGGGCGTCTCCCGGGCGGTGCAGCTCGCGGCGCTGGCCTTCGACCGCGCGGACTGGCACACGCTGGCGCAACGGTCCGTCGGGGCCCTGCTGGCCGAACCGCCCGGCCGCTGGCAGGTGGCGGACGCCGCCCTGTGCCACGGCTGGAGCGGCCTGCTCCACGTGCTGGGCCGCATCGCCGACCACTGGCCCGAACCCCGACTGCACGCAGCCCGCGAGGAGTTGGCCACCCTCGTCCTCGACACCTTCGACGCCCGCCTCCCCTTCGGCTACCGCACCCCGGACGGCACCGACCTGCCCGCCTTCCTGGAGGGCTCCGCCGGGGTGGCGCTCGCCCTGGACGCCTACGCGGAGGGGCGGGTGCTCGGGGGGTGGGACGAGGTGCTGGTGGTGGGGTGAGGGGATGGGCGGCGCGGAACGCGTCCACCTGAAGCCCTCGTCCACGTGCCGGCTGCGTCCGCGGGCACCGGGTACGCCCCGGAGGAGCCCGTAGCAGGGCGCCGAGGACGCCTTAGCCCGCGTCACACCCGCCCCTCGCCCCCCGCCCCGTTCGCGTCCTCCAGCGCCGCGACCAGGCGCTCCAGGGCGGGCAGCGCCTGGTTCAGGGCCAGGCGGTCGGTGTCGGGCAGGTCCTCGACGACGCGGGTGAGGGCTGCGGCGCTGGCGCGGTCGTAGCGGTCCAGCAGGTGCAGGGCTTCGCTCGACGCGGTGAGCACCACGGTCCGCTGGTCGTGCTCGGGCCGGACCCGTTCCACCAGGCGCGCGGCGGACATCGTCCGCACGAGGTTGCTCACGGTGGACGGAGCCACGCGCAGTCGTGCGGCCGCCGCGCCGGGGCTGAGGCCCTCGGGGGACGAGGAGAGCGTGCGCAGCAGCTCGATCTGGGCCTCCGGGAGGTCGGGCAGCCCCTCGGCGTTGCGGGTGGCGCGCAGCACGGCGCGCCGCAGCGGCCCCAGCAGGCCGCTCAGTCCGGCTGCCACCTGCGCCCCGCCCCGCGCCACCTGCGCCCCGCCCCGCGCCTCCGGCGTGCCGTGCCACGCACCGCTCTGCCCACCGGTCGCCCTCTCCAGGTTGCTCATGCACCCATTGTGAACCCCCGCACACTTACTTTTGCCACAAACATGTTTTGTGTCAGAGTTGTTTTGAGGGCGACGGTCCGGACGGGCAGCGAGGCACGCCGGCGGGCCGCCGCACGCAGTACCGCACGAAGGAGCACCCCCCGTGACCACCACGACCACCGGCACCCACACGCCGACCACTGTCGAGAACCCCGTCCCGCCGCAGGACCTCTCCCGCATCACCGGGCACCGCTTCATCTACACCTACGCCAACGGCTGGCAGTACGAGATGTACGTGAAGAACGCCACGACCATCGACTACCGCATCCACACCGGGATGGTCGGGGGGCGCTGGGTGAAGGACCAGGAGGTCGACCTGGTGCAGCTCGCGGACGACGTCTTCAAGGTCTCCTGGAACGAGCCGACCGGCACCTCGGTCGTCGTCAACGTGCTGCCCGGCCGGCGGGTCCTGCACGGCACCATCTTCTTCCCGCAGTGGATCGAGCAGGACGGCAGCCGGACGGTGCTCTACCAGAACGACCACCTGGACGAGATGCGCGCCTACCGGGACGCCGGCCCCACCTACCCGATCTACGTCGTGCCGGAGTTCGCCCGCATCACCTTGTTCGAGTACGTCGGCGAGGACGACGAGAGCGTCGTCGCGGTGGGCCCCGAGGACCTGCCCCAGGGCTTCGCCGACCGCGTCAACTGAGCCGGGCGGCACCGTCATGACCGCTGCTCCCGCCGCACCGCCGCTCACCTTCTTCGCCCACCTGTCGGTGCAGGTCGACGCCGCCCACGACCTCGGGGAGGCCCCCGACGGGCACCGGCGGCTGGTCCCCCTGACCGGCGGCCGCTTCGAGGGGCCGGAGGTGCGCGGCACCGTGCTCGCGGGCGGGGCCGACCACCAGGTCCTGCGCACCGCAACCCTGACCGAACTCGACGCCCGCTACGCCCTGGAGACCGACCGGGGCGAGCGGATCGCCGTGCACAACACCGGCATCCGCTCCGGCAGCCCGGAGGACATCGCGGCCCTGGCCCGGGGCGAGGAGGTGGCGCCGGAGCGCGTCCACTTCCGGAGCTTCCCCCGCCTGACCACCGCCGCCCCACGGCTGGCCCGGATCAACGAGCGCCTCTTCGTCGCGCCGGGACGGCGCCGTCCGCACAGCGTGGAGCTGGACCTGTTCCTGCTCGGCTGACAGCACGGGAGGGACGCCGGCCCGGCGCCGCGCCGCAGGGCCGGCGCCGGGCCCCGTCCCCGGCGCCGCACCGGCGGGAAGGGGTCCGCCCCGCTCCCCGGCGTGAGCGACCACCCGCCCACCGCATGTCATGCTCACAACCTGGGCATCGCTGGTCCATGACGACTTCCCGCGATCCCCGCGCGCACCCGCCCTCCCCCAGCGACCCGGCAGCGGGGGCCGGGGCGGGCGCCGGCGACTCCCCCGCCGCCGGCTCCGACGAGGAGCGCCTCGCACAGCTCGGTTACGCGCAGACCCTCGCCCGCCGCATGTCGGCGTTCTCCAACTACGCGGTGTCCTTCACCATCGTCTCGGTCCTCTCCGGCTGCATGACGATGTACCTGTACGGCATGACGACCGGCGGCCCGGTGCTGATCACCTGGAGCTGGGTCGGGGTCGGGCTGATGACGCTGCTGGTGGGGCTGGCCATGGCGGAGATCTGCTCGGCCTACCCGACCTCCGCGGGGCTGTACTTCTGGGCGCACCGGCTGGCGCCACCGCGCTCGGCCGCCGCCTGGGCGTGGTTCACCGGGTGGTTCAACTTCCTGGGCCAGGTGGCGGTGACCGCCGGCATCGACTTCGGCGCCGCCTCCTTCCTCGGCGCCTACCTCAACCTCCAGTTCGGCTTCACCGTGACACCGGGCCGTACGGTGGCGCTGTTCGCCGTGATCCTGCTGCTGCACGGGCTGCTCAACACCTTCGGTGTGCGGATCGTGGGCCTGCTGAACAACGTCAGCGTGTGGTGGCACGTGGTCGGCGTCGCCCTGATCGCCGCGGTGCTGGCCCTGGTGCCCGACCACCACCGGTCCGCCTCCTTCGTCTTCACCCACTTCGTCAACGGGACGGGCTGGGGCAGCACCACCTACGTCGTCCTCATCGGGTTGCTGATGGCCCAGTACACGCTCACCGGGTACGACGCCTCGGCGCACATGACGGAGGAGACGCGGAACGCCGCGGTGGCGGGCCCGCGCGGCATCGTCCGGTCCATCTGGACCTCGCTGATCGCGGGGTTCGTGCTGCTGCTCGCCTTCACCTTCGCCATCCGCTCCTATGACGGGGCCGTCAGCTCACCGACCGGGGTGCCGCCGGCGCAGATCCTGCTGGACGCGGTGGGCGCGACGACGGGGAAGCTGCTGCTGCTGATCGTCATCGGGGCGCAGCTGTTCTGCGGCATGGCCTCGGTGACCGCCAACTCCCGCATGATCTACGCCTTCTCACGGGACGGCGCGCTGCCCTTCTCCCGGGTGTGGCACACGGTCAGCCCGCGCACCCGCACGCCCGTGGCCGCGGTGTGGCTAGCCGCCGCCGGGGCGCTGGTCCTGGGCCTGCCCTACCTGATCAACAGCACCGCCTACGCCGCGGTGACCTCCATCGCGGTGATCGGCCTGTGCATCGCCTACGTCACCCCGACCCTGCTGCGGCTGGCACGCGGCGCGGACTTCGAACGCGGGCCGTGGCACCTGGGGCGGTGGTCGCGGCCGGTGGGTGTGGTGGCGGTGGCCTGGGTCGCGGTGATCACCGTGCTGTTCATGCTGCCGCAGGTCTCGCCGGTGACCTGGCGGACGTTCAACTACGCGCCGGTGGCGGTGCTGGTGGTGCTGGGGTTCGCCGCGCTGTGGTGGATGGCCTCGGCCCGGCGCTGGTTCCTGGCCGAGGCCCCCGTGGCAGCGGAGCACGGGGCGGGGCCGCCGGCCGCGAGGTGAGGTCCCCGGCGGAACCCACTGGGCGGCGGGCCGCGCGGGGCGCCATGATGGCCCGGCAACGGCCCGTCCGCCCCCGGAGGCTTCCCTCGATGCGCGTGAACCGACTCGGCACCACCGACGTCACGGTCAGCGAACTCGGTTTCTGCGGCGGCCCGTTGGGCGGTCTGTTCGCCCCGTTCGACCAGGCCACGGCGGCCGGTGCGCCGGCCGCCGCCTGGGACGCCGGCTCGGCGGGCCTCCTGGACGAACGGGCACCCGCGTGACGAAGGGGCGGGGTCTGCGGGACGGCCCCGCGCCACGTGCCGGCTGCGACCGCCCGGCCGCGTCGGCAGGCGTCCCCGACGACGCGGACCGTCCTCCGTGACCTGGGCGCCCACAGCCCCGAAGGGCGCACGGCCCTCGCCGGGCGCCCGGTGCGGGGCGTCGCGCGCCCCCGTATAAGCTCTGCGCACTGCGAGCTTGACGGGGGTACGCATGGAGGGGCTGCGGTCGGACGATCCGCCGCGGATCGGCGGGTACGTGACGCTGGGGAGGCTGGGGCCGCCCGAGGACGCGAGGTGCGACCGGCGTTACCTGGCGCGCGGCGCCGACGGGCGGCACACCGCGGTGGTCAGCCTTCCGCCGCCCGGCGCCGATCCGGCGCGGTGGGCGGCGGAGGCGCAGTGGGCGCAGCGGCTGGCCCAGCCGGGCTTCTGGCAGGTCGCGGAGATCGGCGGCACGCCCGCCTTCCCCTGGCATGCCTCCCCCTACCGGCCGGTGCTGCCGCTGCCGGCGGCGCTCGCCGCGTACGGCGGTCCGTTGCCCGAACCGGTGGTGCGGACGCTGGGCGCGACCCTCGCCGAAGCGCTCGCCTCGGCGCACGTCCTGGGGTTGGCGCACGGCGGTCTGTCCCCGGCGGCCGTGCTGCTGACCGCCTACGGCCCGCTGCTGGGCTGCTTCGGTGCGGCGCGCGCCGCCGCGCCGGAGGGCGTCGCGCGCTCCGGGCTGCCCGGCCTGGACCCGGGCTGCCTGGCACCCGAGCAGGCGGTGGGCGGTCCGGTGGCCCCGGCCGGTGATGTGTACGCGCTGGGCGCGGTCCTGGCCTACGCGGCCACGGGCCACACCGTCCCGGAGCGCGAGGAGATACCCGGGGGCCTGCGCGACCTCGTCTCGGCCTGCCTGTCCCGGGACCCGGGCAACCGCCCCGACCCCGCCCGCGTACCGGGCGCCCTGGCGCCGCAGGCGGCCTACGGGGCGCTGACCGCGGCCACCGAGCCGGTGTCCTGGCCCGGCCCGGTGGTGGCGGCGCTGGCCGCGCAGTCGGCGGGCCTCCTCGCCGCGGACCTGAGCACCGGGGAGCGCTGACGCCGTGGTCTCCCCCCTCACCCACGAGGACCCGCCCGCCCTGGGCCCGTTCCGGCTGCTGGCCCGGCTCGGCGGCGGCGGCATGGGCACCGTCTACCTGGCCCGGTCGGCCGGTGGCCGCACGGTGGCCGTGAAGTCCCTCCATGCCCACCTCGCCGCCGACACGACCCTGCGCACCCGGTTCCGTCTGGAGACGGACGCGGCCCGTGTCATCGGCGACCGTCACGGCGCACACGTCGTGGCCGCCGACCCGCAGGCGCCGACCCCGTGGCTGGCGACCGAGTACGTCCTGGGGCCGCCGCTGGACGAGGCCGTCCGCTCCGGCGGGCCGCTGCCGGAGCCGGCGGTGCGTGCCCTGGGCACCGCCCTGGCCGAGGGCCTGGGCCGGCTGCACCGCTCCGAGGCGGTGCACCGCGACCTGAAGCCGTCGAACGTGCTGGTGACGGCGGACGGGCCGCGCATCATCGACTTCGGCATCGCCCACGCGGTGGGCGACGAGCACCGCACCAGCCTCGGCGGTGTGGTCGGCACGCCCGCGTTCATGTCGCCCGAGCAGGCTTCGGGCGGCGAGCACGGCCCGGCCGGTGACGTCTTCGCCCTGGCCGGGGTGCTGGTCTTCGCCGCCACCGGACGCGGCCCGTTCGGCGGCGGGGCCCCCACCGACCTGCTGTACCGCGTGCGGTTCGGCGAACCCGACCTGGGCGCGACGGGCCCCGGGCTGCGCGCCGTCCTCGCCCGCTGCCTGGCCAAGGACCCCGCCCAGCGGCCGTCCACCGCGGAGTTGGCGGGCCTGCTGGGCGGCGCCGTCCAGGACCGGGGCGCCTTCGCCGCCCTGCTGCCCGACGCGGTGCTGCGCGACATCGCCCGGCGCAGCGACGAGGTGTGGCGGGAGCCGCCGCCGCGCACCGCGCCGCCGGCACCGGCCGAGCCGCCGCGGGTGGGCACCGGCCGCCCCGGGATGTCGCGGCGGCGGCTGCTGGCCGTTGCCGGGGGCGCGGCCGTGGGCGGCGTCGCGGTGGGCGGCGGGCTCTGGGCCTGGCTCGGGGGGTCCTCCGGCGGTGGCGGCGCGGGCGGCCGCACCGGGGCGAAGCCGAAGACGCCCACCCCGCTGTGGAGCACCAACATGTGGTGCCCCGAGACCGGCGGCGAGGCGATGACCGCGGGACGGAACCTGGCACTGCGGGCCGGCATCGTGCTCCAGGGTGTCAACGCCGAGTCGGGGGCCTCCACCTGGCAGGCGAACGTCGCGGACGTCTGGCGGTCGGCGAGCGACGGCCGGAAGATGTACGCGCTGCGGGAGCACGACGAGGGCGCCGCGCTGGCGGTCTGCGAGGTCGCGCCGACCGACGGCGAACTGGGCAAGCCCTTGGCCGAGTTGTCCGCGTTCACCGGCAAGGAGGCCCGGAACCAACTGCTGTGCGTGGCCGACGGCGTCGCCTACCTGGTGGCGCGGGCGGCGTCCGGCGGCCACTGGTACCTGGTCGCCGCGGATCTGGGGTCGGGGCGGGAGCGCTGGCGCTCCCCCGTCGGGGCACCCGAGGAGGAGAACACCCCGAAGATGCTGTGGGGCCGGGTGGCCGGCTCGCGGTTGGTCACCTGCCAGGCGCCCGTGATGGACATCCACTTCGTCACACTGGCCGCGCACGACAAGACCGACGGGCACAGGCTGTGGTCGACGAGCGAGGGGTTCACCGGCAAGCCGCCCACCCCGCCCGCCCTCGACGCGCACAACATCTACCTGGGCGACGAGACCCTCACCGCCCGCAGGATCTCCGACGGAGAACTGGCGTGGATGTTCGGCCACGACCGCAACGTCGGCGACAGCGCGGGCGAGACGCGGCTGTACGGGCCGCCCCTGGTCCACGACGGCGTCGTCTACTGCGCCGAGGCCGATCGCGGGACGGTCGTCGTCGACGCCGTCTCGGGGACGCTGAACTGGCAGGAGAAGGGGTTCTCCGGAAAGAGCCTCAGGGACGTGACGCCCGCGGTCGGTGACAGGTACCTGTACGCCGCCGACGACCAGGGGGTGCGCGCCGTCGACCTGCGCACCCGCACCGCGGTGTGGACCTACCGGACCACCCCCCTGGTCCTCAGCGCCGACCGCACCCACGGCCACCTCCTGGTCCGGCAGGAGAAGCAGACCACCGCCCTGCCCCTCGACTGACCATCCCTTCCCCCCAGGAGAGCGACCGCCGTGAAACCGCTCGGCCCCGGAGATCCCCTGCGCCTCGGCCCCTACCGCGTGCTCGGCGTCCTGGGTGAGGGCGGCATGGGCAAGGTCTACTTCGGCACGGACGCCGCCCGGCAGCCGGCCGCGGTGAAGGTGCTGCTGCCCGAACTGGCGCAGGACGAACACCTGGCGCACCGCTTCGTGCGCGAGGCGCAGACGGCACGCGCCGTGACGAGCCCGGGCGTGGCGCGGGTGCTGGGCGCCGACCTGGAGGCGGGCCGCCCGTGGATCGCCACCGAGTTCCTGGCGGGGCCGACGCTGGACGAGGCGGTGGAGCGGTTCGGGCCACTCGGCGACACCGCCTGGCGTGAACTGGCCGGCTCCCTGGCGCGCACGCTGGGCGACGTCCACGCGGCCGGACTGGTCCACCGCGACGTGAAGCCGTCCAACGTCGTGCTGACCTCCCACGGGCCCCGGCTGATCGACTTCGGCATCGCCCGCCCGGAGCACGGCCTGACCCTCACCCGCACCGGGCAGATACCCGTCACCCCCGGGTACGGGGCGCCGGAGCAGGTGCTGGGCCGGCGGGTGGGCCCGGCCGCGGACGTCTTCTCCCTCGGTGCCGTCCTCGTCCTGGCCTCGGGCGGCCGTCCGCCGTACACCGGCGCCGAGGTGACGGCCGTGCTCTACGCGGTGGTCCACGGCGACCCCGACCTGAGCGCGGTCCCCGAGGCGTTGCGGTACCTGGTCTGGCCGTGCCTGGCCAAGGACCCGGCGCAGCGGCCCACCCCGGCCCAGGTCGCCGGGGCCGTGGCCGCGCCGCACGGCGCCGGGAAGGTCTGGCGCTCGGGCCCACTGGGCGAGGAGATCCGGCGCCGGGAGACCGCGGCGCGGCGGCAGGCCGACGACGAGGCGCGGGCCGGCACACGGACCCTCACCGCGACCGGCGCCCCGCCCGCCGCGGGGCTCTCCCGGCGGCGGCTGCTGTCGCTGGCGGGCGGCGGGGCACTGCTGCTGGCCGCCGGCGGCGGCGGGACGGCGTGGTGGCTCGGGCACGGCGAGGACACTCCGTCCGACCCGTTCGACGTCCCGCCGGCCGTGCACGTGGCGGCGGCGAAGCCCGGCTCCTCCGCCGGCACCCCGGAGCCGCTGTGGGGACCGCACCCGGACGTGGCCGACCCGGGGTCGGGGCCGCCGCTGCCGGTCGGTGACGTCGTGGTGTTCGCGGCTTCCGGCGGTGGTGTCGCGGCCCGCCGGGTGACGGACGGCAGGGCGGCCTGGCAGGTCGACGCGGCCGCCGACGCCGGCTACCTGTCGATCGGCGACCGGCTGGTGGCCACCGCCGACGCTGACGGGACGCTGCGCACCTTCGTGGCCTCCACCGGCTCGCCCCGGTGGACGGCGGACGCGGACGCCAAGCGCCTGCTCGCCGCCGACGCGCGCCACGTCCACCTGCTGACGTCCGAGGGCGCCCTGCGGTGCGTGTCGACCGCGACCGGCCGGGTGCAGTGGACCCGGAAGCCTCCGCTGCCGCTCACCGGGGGTGCCCCGGCAGCCGCCCTGGGCGCCGGGCACCTGGTGCTCTGCACGGACGGCGGGGACGTGATGGCGGTGCGCGCGCAGGACGGGGTGCGGGCCTGGGTCCGCAAGGGGCAGGCCGCCGGCGCGCTGGCACCGGCGATCGACGGCGGCATCGCCTACCTGGGCGGCCACACCCTGGCCGCGGTGGACATCGCCGGCAAGAAGGAGAAGTGGAGCCGGGACACCATGCTCCCGGTGCGGGACGGCAGGTACGGCTGGGGCCCGCCGACGGTGGCGGGGGGCGTGGCGTACGCGGTCGACGGTGACGCGCTGAAGGCCCTGAAACCCGACGGCTCGCAGGCGGCGGACCCGGTGATCGTGGCGGGCGTCGCCCCGCCCTGGCGACCGCCGGTGGTGCAGGGCGGCAGCGTGTGGCTGGTGGAGAGCGGGGACACCGGGGTGAGCGGCTACCCCCGGACGGGCCCGGGCAACGCCGCCACAGCCACCCAGACCTTCCCCCTCACCGGCGGCCAGGCGCGTTACGCCGCCGGGGACCGCAACCGCCTCTTCGTCCTCAACCAGGGGACGCTGCTGGCGCTGCCGGTCTTCTGAGGACGGCCGGCCCCGCCGCGCCGGACGGCGGCACCCACCACCACAAGCTCGTACACACGTTCCCCACACTGACCTCACATGGCTATATATTCATCACGCGCATCACCCGATGCACCATCATGTGGGGGTTCTTCAGCATGCACACAGTTCTGACGGGGCATCGCCTCAGACGTACCGGGGCAGGTCTCGGTCTCGCCCTGGCGCTGGCCGCGGGGGGTGTCCTGGGTACGGGCGGGGCGGCCTTCGCCGGCACCGCCACCGAGGCCTCGCTCTCCTTCAGCGGGGACGCCGGCGACTACATCAGCGGCGGTGGCTCCTACTCCTACGCGACCGCGTCGAACGACCGCCTCAACGTCTCCGGCAGTACCGACCACAGCCACGTGAACGTCTCGGTCGACGGAGCCAACGGCGACTGGTGGTACCTGGACCTGGCGGCGCCGGCCGGGCAGGAGCTTCAGGCGGGCACGTACACCGGCGCGACCCGCTACCCGTTCAACGAGAGCGCCGAGCCGGGCCTCTCCCTCGACGGCAACGGCCGCGGCTGCAACACCCTGACCGGGTCCTTCACCATCACCGACATCGCCTTCGCCCCCGACGGGTCCGTGCAGGACCTCGACGCCACCTACGAGCAGCACTGCGAGGGCGGCAGCGCGGCGCTCCGCGGTGAGGTGCACGTGGCCAGCCCCGAGCCGCCCCCGGCACTCGACCTGGGCCTCGGCGTGGCAGTGGACGGCACCGCGAGCGCCCTCAACGGCAAGGCCTCCGTGCACGGGACCGTCACCTGCACCAAGCCCGTCGACGTGACCGTCTCGGGCAAGGTGACACAGGTCAAGAAGCACGTGCTGATCCGCGGCGACTTCACCGGCTCCGTGAACTGCACGCCGGGAGCCCCCGTGTCCTGGACCGCGCAGGCGGACCCGACCGGCACCACCCCCTTCCAGCGGGGTGACGTCCAGGTGGACGCCACGGCGAGCGCGACCGACCCCGACTACGGCAGCGCCTCCTCGGTGGACCAGACGGCCGTGGTGCACCTGGTCAAGGGCTGAGCCCTGCCGCCCTGGGCGCCGCCGCGGAGCGGACCACCCGGGGCGAGGACCCGGCTGGAAGCGAAGAGCCCGCCGTGACCCGGATGGGTCCGGCGGGCTCTCCCGCAGGGGCGGTGGGCGGCGCTCAGGCCACCTCGACCGTCCCCACCACGTCCTTCTCCTCCGCGAAGTGGCAGGCCGACTCGTGGGCGGCCAGCGAGCCGGAGCCCGCGAAGCGCTCCGGCACGGCCAGCACCGGCTCCTCCTTCGCGCACTTGTCCTGCGCCTTCCAGCAGCGGGTGCGGAAGCGGCAGCCCGAGGGCGGGTTGGCCGGGGAGGGCACGTCGCCGCTGAGCAGGATGCGCTCGCGGCCCTCGCGCGCCTCCGGGTCCGGGACGGGCACGGCCGACAGGAGGGCCTGGGTGTAGGGGTGGGTGGGGTGGTCGTAGATCTGCGCGTCGGTGCCGATCTCCGCCATCCGGCCCAGGTACATCACGCCGACGCGGTCGGAGATGTGCCGGACGATCGACAGGTCGTGGGCGATGAAGAGGTAGCTCAGGCCGAACTCGTCCTGCAGCTTCTCCATCAGGTTGATGACCTGCGCCTGCACCGACACGTCGAGCGCGGAGACCGGCTCGTCGCAGATGATGATCTCCGGGTTGAGCGCGAGGCCGCGGGCGATGCCGATGCGCTGGCGCTGACCGCCGGAGAACTGGTGCGGGTAGCGGTTGATGTACTCGGGGTTGAGGCCGACGACGTCCAGCAGCTCCCGGACCCGCTTCTCCCGGTCCCCCTTCGGCGCGACCTCCGGGTGGATCTCGAAGGGCTCCCCGATGATGTCGCCCACCGTCATACGGGGGTTGAGCGAGGTGTAGGGGTCCTGGAAGACCATCTGGATGTTGCGGCGCACCGCCTTGAGCGCGCGTCCGGACAGCTTGGTGATGTCCTGGCCCTTGTAGAAGACCTCACCCGCGGTGGCGGTCTCCAGCGTCATCAGCAGCCGGGCGACGGTCGACTTGCCGCAGCCGGACTCGCCGACGATGCCCAGGGTCTCGCCCGGGTACAGGTCGAAGGAGATGCCGTCGACGGCCTTGACCGCGCCGATCTGCTTCTTGAACAGGATGCCCTGCGTCATCGGGAAGTGCTTGACCAGGTTGCGCACCGAGAGGATCGGCTCGCCCCGGTCGCCGGGCGCCGCGGCCGGCTGGGCCTCGGCCACCGGGGCGTTGGCCGCGGCGGCGCCGGCGGCCTTGCCGGTGGCGTCCTTGCCCGTGGCGGCCCCGGTCGCCGTGGCCTTGGTCCCGCCCTCGGCGGCCGTCTCGGCGTCCTTCGCCGGCTTGCTCGGCTCAGCCATGGAGGGTCTCCTTCCAGAAGTGGCACGCGCTCCCGCGGCCGGGCAGTACCGTGCCGTCGTCCTCCGTGACGGTGTGCAGCGGCGGCACGTCGGTGCGGCAGACGTCCTGCGCCTTGGGGCAGCGCGGGTTGAAGGCGCAGCCCTGCGGGACGTGCAGCAGGTTGGGCGGCAGACCCCTGATCGCGTAGAGCTCCTGGCCCTTGTGGTCCAGGCGCGGGATGGAGTCGAGCAGGCCGCGGGTGTACGGGTGCGCGGGGCGCTTGTACAGCTCGTGGACGGGCGCGGTCTCCACGATCCGGCCGGCGTACATCACCGCGATCTTGTCGGCGACGTCGGCGACGACGCCCAGGTCGTGGGTGATGAGGATCAGGCCCATGTGGTACTCGCGCTGGAGTTCCGCGAGCAGGTCCATGACCTGCGCCTGCACCGTCACGTCGAGCGCGGTGGTCGGCTCGTCGGCGATGATCAGGTCGGGTTCCAGGGCGAGCGCCATCGCGATCATGATGCGCTGACGCATGCCGCCGGAGAACATGTGCGGGTAGTCGCCCACCCGCGCCTTGGCGGCCGGGATCTTCACCCGGTCCATCAGCTCGACGGCCTTCGCCTTGGCGTCCTTCTTCGACATGCCCTGGTGGACCCGGAACATCTCGGCGAGCTGGTAGCCCACGGTCAGGACGGGGTTGAGCGAGGACAGGGCGTCCTGGAAGATCATGGCGATCTTCGGGCCGCGGATGCGGCGGCGCTCCTCGGCGGACATGGTGAGCATGTCCCGGCCCCGGAAGAGGATCTCGCCCTGCGGGATACGGGCCGGGGGCATGTCCAGGATGCCCATGATGGCCTGGGCGGTGACGGACTTGCCGGAGCCCGACTCGCCGAGCACGGCGAGCGTCTCGCCGGCGCTGACGTCGTAGGAGACTCCGTTGACGGCCCGGACCAGGCCCTCTCCGGTCTTGAACTCCACGTGCAGGTCGCGTACTTCGAGCAGCGGCCCGTCGTGGTCGGCTTCCGCGCGCGGCCCGGGGACGGGCGCGGTCTTCTCTGCGGTGGTCACAACGCCTCCCTCAGCGCAGCTTGGGGTCGAGGGCGTCGCGCACCGCGTCGCCGAGCAGGATGAACGCCAGCACCGTCAGGGACAGGAACGCCGCCGGGAAGAGCAGCACGTGCGGGGCGTCCCGCAGCGTGTTCTGCGCGTTGGAGATGTCCACGCCCCAGGAGACGGTGGGCGGCATGAGACCGATGCCCAGGTAGGACAGGGTCGCCTCGGCGGCGATGTAGACGCCGAGGTTGATGGTGGCGACCACGATGACGGGGCCGATGGCGTTGGGCAGGATGTGCCGCATCAGGATGCGGGGGGTGCCGGCGCCGAGCGCCTTGGCGGCGGTCACGAAGTCCGCCTGCTTCTGCGTGATCACCGCGCCGCGCATGACGCGGGCGCCCTGCATCCAGCCGAAGACCGACAGGCCCAGCACGACCGTCCACACGGTGCGCGTGGGGAACGCCTGGAGCAGCACCAGGGCGCCCAGCAGCAGCGGGATGCCGAAGAAGATGTCCGTCAGACGGGAGAGCAGCGAGTCCAGCCAGCCGCCGAAGTAGCCGGCCATCATGCCGATGAAGCCGCCGATGACCGAGGTGGCCAGGGTGACGAAGACGCCGACGGTGATCGAGGCGCGGGCCCCGTGCACGGTCCGCGACCACACGCTCTGACCCTGCTCGTTGTAGCCGAACCAGTCCTCCTGGAAGACGTGGCTGAACTTCGGCGTGCCGAGGTAGTGGTGGGCGAGGTCGGCGTGGTTGGGGTCGGTGGCGCTGAAGAGCGAGGGCACCGCGGCCATCAGCACGAAGAGCACCAGGAGCACGACCGACACCCAGAAGATGACGCGGCCGCGCAGGCTCTTCCAGGCATCGGCGCCCAGGCTGCGGGGCTTGCTCGGGCCCTTGTCCGTGAAGGCCTCGGCCGCGGCGAGGGTGGCGCCGCTGACGTCCGGTGCCGCGGTCGGGCCCGCGGTGACGGGAGCGGCAGGGCCGACGGCCGCTCCGGACTCGGGTGTCGTCTTCTCAGGCATAGCGGATCCTCGGGTCCAGGACGGCGTACAGCAGGTCGACGAGCAGGCTCATGACGAGGTAGAGCAGGACGAGCACCGTCACGATGCCGACGACCGTCGGCCCCTCACTGGTCTGGATGGCGTGGTAGAGCGTGTTTCCCACCCCGGGGACGTTGAAGATGCCCTCGGTGACGATGGCACCGGCCATCAGGTATCCGAGGTCCGTCCCGAGGAAGGTGACCACCGGGATGAGGGAGTTGCGCAGCAGGTGGACGCCGATGCGGCGCCGGGCGGGCAGCCCCTTGGCCAGTGCGGTGCGCATGTAGTCGGCACGCGCGCTCTCCCCCACGCTGGTCCGCGTCAGCCGTGTGACGTAGGCGAAGGAGAGGCTGGCGAGGACCAGTGCGGGGATGAAGAGCTGGCCGAGGTTGGTCGGGTCCTGCACGGTCGGCGTGATGATCTGCAGTTTCATGCCGAAGACGAACTGCACCAGGAAGCCGATGACGAAGACCGGCACCGAGACCACGACGAGCGTGAAGACCAGGACGGCCTGGTCCAGGAAGCCGCCGCGGCGCAGGCCGGTGGCCAGGCCCAGGGCGACACCGATGACCGCTTCGAGGACGAAGGCGAACACGGCGAGCCGGATGGTCACCGGGAACGCCTGCCCCATGAGGTCGGCGACGGACTGGCCGGTGAAGCTCTGGCCGAAGTCACCCCGGAAGACGTTACTGACGTAGTGCCAGTACTGGACGAGTACGGGCTGGTCGAGTCCGTACTCGTGGCGCAGTCTGGCGACGGTGGCCGGGTCCGCGGCCTTGCTGCCGAACAGCGCCTTGATGGGGTCACCCGGGAGCAGGTACACCATCAGGTAGATGAGCAGAGTGGTCCCGATGAAGACCGGGATCATCTGGAGCAGTCGTCGTACGACGTAGCGCCCCATGGGGTTCCTCCTGTCCACCGACAGGGCGGGGGGCCGCTCCACGCCGCCCGGCGCGGAACGGCCCCCCGTCTCCTGTCGTCAGTGCCGAGTAGGCGGCCGACTACTTCTTCTTGACCTCGACGTCAGTCCAGATGGCCTGACGGAAGCTGTCGAACTTGACGTTGGTCACGTTCTGCGACCAACCACCGTTGGTCTCATCGAAGAAGAGCGGGATGGACGGCATGTCCTTGGCCATCTGCTCGGTGACCTCTTGGTACTTCTTGTTCGACTCGGCCACGCTCGGAGCGGCGTCGGCCTCCTTGATGAGGCTGTCGACCTTCTTGCTGCTGTAGGCCATGTCGTTGGCGCCGGCACCGGTCTGGTACTGGGCCTGGATGAAGTCGGTGATGTTCAGGTAGTCCTGGACCCAGGCCATACGGAAGGGCTGGTCCATCTTCTTGTCGGTGATCTGGGTGCGCATCGCCCCGAAGGTCGACCAGGTCTTCAGCGTGCAGGGGACACCGGCGTTCTGCTGGATGTCGTTGCAGACCGCGGTCGCCCAGTCCTTGTTGCCGCCACCGTCGGTGTTGACGTTGATCACCAGCTTGCCGCCGGGGACGCCGCCACCCTCCTTGATGAGCTGCTTGGCCTTCTTCGGGTCGAACTTGCAGTACCCGCCGCACTCGTCCTTGGTGTAGCCGTCCACCGAGGGCGGCACCCAGCCGTCCGCCGCGGTCTTGGAGCCCTTGAGGACGGTCTTGGCGATGGTGGCGCGGTCGATGGCCATCGACAGGCCCTGGCGGACCTTGGCCTTCTCCGGCTTCTGCCACGCCTTCTGGTACATCGGGAAGCCGATGGCGGTGTTGCCGCCGAAGACCTGCTGGACGGCGCGCCCGTTCAGGTCGGTCTTGTACTTCGTCAGCGCCGACGGCGGGACCTGGTACATGATGTCGAGCTTGTTCGACACCAGGTTGTTGTAGGCCGCGTCGGGCGAGGTGGAGAAGACGAAGTCGATGCCGCCGTTCTTCGGCTTGTCGTCGCCGGCGAAGTTCTTGACCTTGCGGACCTTGACGCCGACCTTGTGCTGCCAGTCACCCACCATCTTGTAGGGACCGTTGCCGATCGGGTGCTCACCGAAGGCCTTGGTGTCCTTGTAGAACACCTTGGGCAGCGGGAAGAACGGGTCGTAGTACAGCTGGTGCTTGAAGGTCGCGACAGGGTGGCTCAGCGTGATCGTGAACTCGGTGTCGCTGATCTTCTTCAGGCCCGACATCTTGTCGGCCTTCGGGTCGCCCTTGTCCGGGTGGACGTCGGAGTAACCCTGGATGGGCTCGAACCACGAGGCGTTGAGCTGGTTGTTCTTGACGTTGGCGCCCCAGTTCCAGGCGTCGATGAAGGAGTCGGAGGTGACCTTCTCGCCGTTGGAGAACGTCCAGCCCGGCTTCAGCTTGACGTCCCAGACCTTGCTGTCCTTGGTGTCGACGGACTGCGCGACCTCGTTGACGAGGTTGCCCTTGGCGTCGTACTGGACCAGACCGCGGAAGACGTTGGCCAGGATGTAGTGGCCGGCGACCTCGTTGGTGTTGGTCGGGATCAGCGGGTTCTGCGGCTCGACGTCGTCGTACGAGTAGACGCCGTTGGGGTCGATCGCAGCCTTGTCGTCACCGCTGCCTCCCCCTCCGCCGCACGCTGTAGCCGACAGGGCGATGACGATCGCCCCCGCGACCCAGGTGGCGCTCTTGGCACCGCGCATGGGACTGCCTCCTCAAGAGTCCATCACTTCACGGAGAGGGCCGGTCGTCCGCTGACACCCCTGACAGCCGTGGACCAGCCCCCGTGGCTCGCGAGTCGAGGCGCTCCCCACAGCGCGTGACCCATTGACCCGAGCACAATGGAGTAAGTCTCAGGCACGAGGAACCGATAAACCACGCGTAAGGGGTTTCGGTTTGGTCACATCCGATAACAGTGAGTTCGTAATTCGGACAAACCGAATACCAGCACTCGCACACGAAACGGACTTGTAACCTCGGAACTCGCGACGATCCGTCCGAATAACGGACACCTGGTGACGCTGTGCAACCGACGGGCGACGAAAGGGAGTTGACGCGGGCTCGACATTGCGCTTATACCCACCGCGCCGGCGGGGCGGAGGCCGTTGCGAACAGGTCCAGTCCGCCCGCCTCGGCAAGCGACCGAAAAGGCTGGGGGGAGGTTAGCGCGCCTCGGGCGATGCGTCTCCTGGCCTGTCAGATCACGGCCGGAAATCACGGGTTGCCTGCCAAAGTCTCGATGACACCCGCCTCTGGCCTGCGAAGTGACGGATCACCCCTACAGGAACACTGGCCGAAAATATGCGCTCAACCCTCGGAGGCGACCACCGCGCGCCGGCCGGCGGCAGCACGCGCCACCGCACCTCGCAGGCCCCCCGGTGTGCGGCGCGGCGGTGTTGGGGCCGCACACGGCGGAGGGCCGCCCCGTTGCGGAGCGGCCCTCGTCGCAGGCGTTCTCCGGTCCCCCGCGGGCGACCGGAGCGCGAGGTCAGTTGTGCTTGGCGCGCGAGGCCGACCGGGCGCGCTCCCGGCCGTCGAGGACGACCTTGCGGATGCGGACGGTCTCCGGGGTGACCTCGACGCACTCGTCGTCGCGGCAGAACTCCAGCGACTGCTCCAGGGAGAGCTTGCGCGGCGGCACCAGGGACTCGGTGACGTCAGCGGTCGCGGACCGCATGTTCGTCAGCTTCTTCTCCTTGGTGATGTTGACGTCCATGTCGTCGGAGCGGGAGTTCTCGCCGACGATCATGCCCTCGTAGACCTCGGTGCCCGGCTCGGTGAAGAGCACGCCGCGCTCCTGGAGGTTGGTCATCGCGAAGGCGGTGACCGAACCGGCGCGGTCGGCGACCAGCGAGCCGTTGTTGCGGGTCGTCAGGGTGCCGAACCAGGGCTCGTGGCCCTCGTGGATGGAGTGGGCGATGCCGGTGCCGCGGGTGCCCGTGAGGAACTCGGTGCGGAAGCCGATCAGGCCGCGCGAGGGCACCACGAACTCCATGCGGACCCAGCCCGAGCCGTGGTTGGACATGTTGTCCATGCGGCCCTTGCGGACGCCCATGAGCTGGGTGACGGCGCCCATGTGCTCCTCGGGCACGTCGATGGTCATCCGCTCGACGGGCTCGTAGGTCTTGCCGTCGACCTCCTTGGTGACGACCTGGGGCTTGCCCACCGTCAGCTCGAAGCCCTCCCGGCGCATGGTCTCCACCAGGATGGCCAGCGCCAGCTCACCGCGGCCCTGGACCTCCCAGGCGTCGGGGCGCTCGGTGGGCAGCACGCGCAGCGAGACGTTGCCGATGAGCTCGCGCTCCAGGCGGTCCTTGACCAGGCGGGCGGTGACCTTGCGGTCCTTGACCGCGGACTTGTCGGCGCCCTTGCCGCCGGGGCCGCGGCCCACCAGCGGGGAGGTGTTGGTGCCGATGGTCATGGAGATCGCCGGCTCGTCGACGGTGATCAGCGGGAGGGCGACCGGGTTCTCCGGGTCGGCCAGCGTCTCACCGATCATGATGTCGGGGATGCCCGCCACGGCGCAGATGTCACCGGGGCCGGCCTTCTCCGCGGGCTTGCGGGTCAGCGCCTCGGTCATCATCAGCTCGGTGATGCGGACGTTGGAGATGGTGCCGTCGCGCTTGATCCAGGCGACGGTCTGCCCCTTCTTCAGCTCACCCTGCTCGACGCGGAGCAGCGCGATGCGGCCGAGGAAGTTGTCGGCGTCCAGGTTGGTGACGTGCGCCTGCAGCGGGGCGGCCTCGTCGTACTCCGGCGCCGGGACGTGCTCCAGCAGGGTGGTGAAGAACGGCTGGAGGTTGTCGCTGTCGGCGGGGACGGTGCCGTCCTCCGGCTTGGTCAGCGAGGCGACGCCGTCCCGGGCGCAGGCGTAGACGATCGGGAACTCGATCTGCTCCTCGTCCGCGTCGAGGTCGAGGAAGAGGTCGTAGGTCTCGTTGACGACCTCGTCGATGCGGGAGTCGGGGCGGTCGGTCTTGTTGATGCAGAGGATGACCGGCATCCGCGCCTTGAGCGCCTTGCCCAGCACGAAGCGGGTCTGCGGCAGCGGCCCCTCGGAGGCGTCGACCAGCAGCACGACCGCGTCCACCATCGACAGGCCGCGCTCGACCTCACCGCCGAAGTCGGCGTGGCCGGGGGTGTCGATGATGTTGATGGTGACGGGCTCGCTGCCGTCCTTGGGGTGGTACTTGACCGCGGTGTTCTTCGCGAGAATGGTGATGCCCTTCTCGCGCTCCAGGTCGTTGGAGTCCATCATCCGCTCGTCGAGGTGCTCCGCGGCGTGCGCGGCGAAGGCACCGGCCTGCCGGAGCATGGCGTCGACCAGGGTCGTCTTGCCGTGGTCGACGTGGGCGACGATGGCGACGTTGCGGATGTCGTGGCGCGTGGGCATCTGGGGCGCTTCTCCCGGGTTGTGGTTGGCTGCGCGTTCGTACCGATACGCGCGCCCGCCGGGCATGACAACGCCTCGGCCTTTGCTCCCATGGTACGGGCCCGGCGCGCCCCCGACCGCCCAGACCCCGCACACACCCGCACTGACCTGCGGTTATCCCTCCCGTTCCACCCAGGTTGCACCCCGTTGCGGAGCTCTTCACGCAGGCCCGCGGTCAGGGGAACGCCCGTCCGCCCCGGTGCGGGGAGCACCGGGGCGGACGGGTGGGGACGCGGCCGGCCCGGGGCCGCCCGCGCCGGTCAGCCGCGGAAGCCGACGTCCTCGTAGCGGGGCGTGGCGAAACCGAAGGCGCCGACGTTGACCAGGTTCTTCTTCGTGGCGACCAGCTCGGGACGCTGGAAGAGCGGCACCGACCCGGCCTGCGCCCAGATCCGGGCGTCGGCGTTCTTCACCAGGGACCGCTCGGCGTCCGGGTCGAGCTCGGAGGCGGCCTGGTCGAAGAGCTGGTCGATGCGGTCGGTGCCGACCCGGGTGTAGTTCTGCTCGACGGTCAGCGAGCCGTCCGCACCCGGCTGCGGCTTGGCGTAGATGGGCCGGGCGTCGGTGGCCGGGTAGGCCGTGCCGGGCCAGCTGTAGACGGCCAGGTCGAAGTCGCCGGAGGCGATGTGGTCCTGGAAGTAGCTGTTGTCGGCGACCTTCTGCATGGTGGTGCGGATGCCGATCCGGTCGAGCTGCTCGGCGATCTTGTTGCCGACGGCCCGCATCTGCTCCGAGCCGGGCCCGTCCGGGACGACGAACCGCAGCGTCAGCGGCTTGCCGTCCTTGGTCATGGCGGAGGTGCGCCGCTTGGCGACGCGTCCCGCGTGCGGTCCGCTGGTCGCGGCGGCGTCCTCCTGGGCGGCGAGCCGCTCACGCTCCTCCTGCGCCTGCCGCTCCCGCGCCTTCAGGTCCACCAGCGGCTCGCTCTCGGCGCCCGGCGCCAGCTGCCGCTGCTGGTCGGGGGCGTAGCGGGACCCGTCCTGACCGGTGCCCGGCTCCTCGGCGGGGGAGCCGCCGTGCCCGTCGTGGCCGGGCCGCTCGGCGCGCTTGGCGTCCTCGGCCGGGTCCGCCGGGGACTGCGCGTGCTGCCCCGTGGTGCCCTCGGCCCGGGCCCGGGCGGCCGGGTAGCCGGGGGCGGGCAGTGCCGCGCCGGCCTGGTGGGCGCCGGCCCGGGCGCCCTGGGCGCGGTCGACGGCCTCTGCCCGGTCCAGGGCGCCGTCGGCGTCCTGCGCGTACTGGCGGTAGCGGGTGTAGGCGGCGCTGGAGGTGTCCCCCGCGGCCTGCTCCCGCTGCGCCGAGGCGGCCTCCTGGTAGAGGGCCGCGCTCTGGCGCAGCAGCGCCGCCTGCGCGGCGGCGCCACCGAGCCGGCCGGCGGCGGCCAGTCCGGCCAGGGGCCGGGAGCGGGCGGCCCTCTCGTCCGGCTCCGCCCGCTCCCGGGGCTGGGCCGGGGCCTTGCCGTCGGCGGCGGCGGGCGAGACGGACGGCTTCGCGGAGTGGGCGTCGGCGCGGTTCGGCTGGGGGGCCTTGGAGATGTCGGTGAGCTTCCAGCCGGCGTCAGCCAGCAACTGGGTGGCCGCCTTGGTGTCCTGCCGGCCGAGCGCCCCGCTGCCGTCGCTGTAGCCGGGCTGTCCGCGCATCAGCAGGTGGCTGCCGAGCGGGTCGGTGGGCAGCCCGAGGGGGCCGAGCACGTCGGCGGCCAGGGCCTTGCGGTCGATGGCGCGGGCCACCGCCCGGCGCACCCGCTCGTCGGTCAGCGGTCCGGTGCTGCCGTTGAGGGCGAGCTGGGTGTAGGAGGGCTGGAGCGCCTTGTGGACGGTGTAGCCCTTCATGGTGCGCGTCGCGGCGGCGGGCTCGCCGCGGCGGGCCCGTGGGCCGGGGGCACCGACGATCCGGCCGCCGGCCTGCGTGGTGTCGCCCTTGTGCGCCGGGGAGGCGGAGCCGGCGGGGCGGCCGGCGGCCTCGACCCGGCCCGCGGCGGTGGAGTCAAGCTCGACGACGTCCACCGTTCCCTCGGCCACCGCCTTGGCGCGCTCGCCCCGCGGCACGGCCGTCAGCTCGATGCGGTCCAGCTTGGCCTTGCGCCCCCACCACTTCTCGTCCCGGGCGAGAGTGACCGTCCCCTTGGCTTTGTCCGAGCCCGCCAGCCGGAAGGGCCCGGCCGTCTGCCGCAGGCCCCGGCGGGCGCCGTCGTTGAAGGCGTCCGGGCTGCCCATGACGCTCTTGGGGTAGAGCGGCGTGAACAGCGCGCGCCAGTCGGCGTATGACTTGCCGAAGGTGACCTTGACCTCGTGCTCGTCCCTGCCCTTCTCGACGCGTCGGATGCGGTCGTAACCGGCGTTGCGGGCCGTCCAGTACGCGTTGTCCTGACCGCGCAGGGCGTGCCACTGGGCGACGAAGTCGGCCACCGAGACCGGCCGCCCGTCGTTCCAGCGCGCCTTGGGGTTGAGGCGGTAGGTGACGACCTGGTGGGACGCCTGCGTGCTGACGTCCGCAGCCTCCAGGTAGTCGGCGTTGCGCTGCGGGCGGCCGTTGCGGTCCAGGACGAACAGCTGGGGAAGGGTGGCGCCGGCCACCCGGGCGGTGGCATCGCCCGCGTCGGCCTGGAAGGCGTTGAAGGTGCCGGGTGCCGCGTCGACGGCCCACCGCACCGTGCCGCCGTCCCGGACGGCCCCGCGGTCGGCGGCGGCCACGTCCTGGGCGGCCGCGAAGGACTCCGGTTCGTCGTCGGCTCCGCACGCCGTCAGCAGCGGCAGCGGCAGCAACGCCCCCACCGCGAACAGCGCGGCACATCGGCGGCGGGCGACCGCCGCCGGTCTGGCGCGGACGTGGTCGGTCATGGCTGTTACCTCCGGGGCTCACCCACGCCGCGCCGCCGCTCGCAGGAGCCCTTGCAGCACGAGCGACAAGGTCGCGCGGTGAAGGCACCGCACCTCGCCGGACGCCCATGGTGCAAGGGCTCCTCATCCACCTTCGGCCGACTTTGCGGCTCATCACATGTATGACGAGTCCACTCCAGTCGACACCGGGCATGCCGCGACGCCGACACGGCGAGCGGCGGCCCGCGACCACCTGAACGGCCGCCCCACCGCTACCCGGTCGGCGGGGAACCCCCGCCCGGACACCCGCCGTTCGCCGCATGACAGGCTCGTTCCCGGCCACCGACCGGAAGCGGGGGGAGCGGGGACGATGGACGGCCGGACACGGGACGGGCAGGGCGCGGCGGCAGCGCCGCTGCCGGGGCGGGCCGGGGAGCCCATGGTGGTCTGCGGCGACGACGCGCTCGCCCACCGCCTCGCCGCGGAGCTGCGGACGGTCTACCGCGAACGCGTCACCCTGCTGCTGCCCGCGGGCGGGCCCCCGGACCCCGGCCGGCGCAGGGCCGGCCGGGCGGGGGCGCTGCTGGACCGGGTGACCTCCACGGTGAGCCGGCTCTCCGGCGGCGGGGCGGACGGCGGCGGTCCGGAGGTCCGCGTCCACCCGGCGGACGGTCCCGACGAGGAGGTCTTCGAGGCGGCCGGCGTCCGGCGGGCCAGTGCGCTCGCCCTCGTCTACGACGACGACGAGGCCAACGTCCGCGCCGCCCTCCTCGCCCGGCGCCTCAACCCCCGGCTGCGGCTGGTCATCCGCCTCTACAACCGGCGCCTGGGCGAGCACCTGGAGGCGCTGCTGGACCAGGCGGCGACCGTGGCCGGCTTCGACCCCGCGGAGCTCGACGCCTCGACCACCGTCCTCTCCGACGCCGACACGGCCGCGCCTGCCCTCGTCGCCGCGGCGGTCGCCGGGACCAGCAAGGTCATCCAGGCCGACGGGCTGCTGCTGCGGGCGGTCGAGCGCACCCCGCCGGCGAGCGGGCAGGTCGCGGACCCGGGGCTGTGCACCTTGGCGCTGCTCTCCTCCACCAGCGGTGACCCGTCCGGCGCCGAGGGTTCGGACGCCAGCGACGACGGGCCCACCCTGCTGCCGGACGACGCGGCGGTGGCGGCGGCGGCCGGTCGGGGCATCCTCGCCCTCCAGCAGGTGGCCCCCGCCACGCCGACCGCCCCGCCCCGGCGGCTCGGCGGCATGGGCATGCCGCTGGGCTCCCTCTTCTCCCGGCGCCTGGTGTGGTCGGCCGCCGCCGTGGCCGCGGCGGTGGTCGCCCTGGCGCTGACCTCGACCCTGGTCACCGGCGACCCGCCGCTGCACGCCGTCTACCTGTCGCTGCTGGACCTCTTCGCCATCAACGACCCGGCCGTGGGCGCCCCCCACCCCCGGCAGGTGCTGCAACTGCTGTCCGGGCTGACCGGCCTGCTGCTGCTCCCGGTGCTGGTGGCGGCGGCGCTGGAGGGGCTGGGCACCTTCCGCACCGCCTCCTCGCTGCGCCGCCCACCGCGCGGCCTGACCGGGCACCTGGTGCTGGTGGGCCTGGGGAAGGTCGGCACCCGGGTGCTGCTGCGGCTGCGGGAGATGAACATCCCGGTGGTGTGCGTCGAGGCGGACCCCGAGGCGCGAGGTGTGCCGCTGGCCCGGCGGCTGCGGGTCCCGACGGTGCTGGGGGACGCCACCGAGGACGGTGTACTGGAGACCGCGGGGGTCCGCCGGGCCCACGCCCTGCTGGCGCTGACCAGCAGCGACTCCACCAACCTGGAGGCGTGCCTGTACGCGCGTGCGGTGCAGCCGCGGCTGCGCGTGGTCCTGCGCCTGTTCGACGACGGCTTCGCCACCGCCGTCTACCGGACCCTGCGCGCCGCCCACCCGCGGGCCCTGACCCGCAGCCGCAGCGTCTCCTCGCTGTCCGCCCCCGCCTTCGCGGGGGCGATGATGGGGCGCCGGATACTGGGCGCCATCCCGGTGGAGCGGCGGGTGCTGCTGTTCGCCGCCGTGGACGTGGCCGGGCACCGCGCGCTGGAGGGGCGCAGCGTGGCGGCGGCGTTCCGGCCGGGGGCCTGGCGGGTGGTGGCCCTCGACTCCTCCGGCCCCGACGACCGCACGCCAGACCTGACCCGGGCGGACTTCGCCGAGGGGCAGCGCCCCGACCGGCCCGGCCTGGTGTGGGACGTCCGGTCCGACTACGTGCTGTGCCCGCAGGACCGGGTGGTGCTGGCGGCGACCCGGCAGGGGCTGGCGGAGCTGCTGGAGCGCCCGGCACCGCAGCAGGGCTGAGGCGCAGCCGGGGTGCGCGCAGCGCAGGGCTGAGGCGCAGCCGGGGTGCGCGCAGCGCAGGGCTGAGGCGCAGCCGGGGTTCGGCGGCCGGGCGGCCGGGGCGGGGCGGGGTCAGGCGCGGGGCGCGCCGAAGCGGGTGTCGTGGACCCACAGGTGGGTGCAGGTGCGGCACTGGACGTGGACCGACCTGCCCTCCCAGGCCAGCACGTAGCGCCAGTGGTCGGGGCAGTTGCGCCCGGCGCCGCAGGCCGGGCAGCCCTGGTGGTCGGCGCAGGAGGGGCAGTCGATCCAGGCGCGGCGCGAGATGTCCGCGGTGGGGTCAACGGGAAGCACGGCCGTCCTCCTCCGGGCCGCCGGGGCCCGTGTCGCGGTCGGGGAGCACACCGGCGGCCACCAGCCGCCGGTAGGTCTCCGCCTGCTCCTCGTCGAGCCCGGAGTACAGCAGCCGGTACGCCTCGCGTTCGCCCGCCAGCACGGCGAGCGGGTCCCAGTCCTCGCCCATGGCGGCGAGGAACGCCTCCCGGCGCCGCAGCTCGTCCCTGGTGAGGTCCAGGTCGAAGGTGCGCGGAAGGTCGTCGGGGTGCGGAGTACGGTGCTCGTTCACTCTTCCGTGGTAACAAGCGCGGGCGGCCTGAGGAAGCGTCAGCCCGCACAGGCACCCTCCGCTACCGTCCGCACACCGTCCGGCCCTGCGGAAATCGGGCCGCCACCTGCGGGAACGCCCCGCCACTCGGCCCGGTCGGCCGTGGCGGCGCGGACCGGCGTGTGAGGCGCTTCACCGCGACCGCACGCCGCGGGGGCCGCCGGGCCCGGGCCGTGACCGTGCCGCGGACCGGGCCGGGGAGCGCCTCAGAACAGGCTGAGCAGCGCCTCGGACGGGTCGGGGGCCACGGTGTCGCTGTCCGGCAGTTCCAGCTCGAACCAGACGGTCTTGCCGCGCGGGGTGCGGCGGGAGCCCCAACCCGCGCTGAGCAGGCCGACGAGCTGGAGGCCGCGTCCGCCCTCGTCGGTGTCGCGGGCCCGGCGGCGGCGGGGCTGGGCGAGGTCGGCGTCCCACACCTCGCAGACCAGGGTGTGGTCCAGCAGCAGCCGCAGCCGGATCTCGCCGTGGCCGTGCCGCAGCGCGTTGGTGACCAGCTCGCTGACCAGCAGTTCGGTGGTGTCGGCCAGCGCGTCCAGGCCCCAGTCGGTCAGCTGCTCGCGGGCCAGCTCGCGGGCCCGGGCGACCGAGCGCGCCTCCGGGGCGAGGTGCCAGTCGCCCACCGAGTCCTTGGGGAGGCCGTGGACGCGCGCCATCAGCAGGGCGATGTCGTCCTCGCCGTGGCCGGTGTCCAGCGCCCCCAGCACGTGGTCGCAGGCCTCCTCCAGCGGCCGTCCGGCCTCGGTGAGGGCGGCCCGGAAGGCGCTCAGGCCCTCGTCGAGGGTCTGGTCGCGGGACTCCACCAGGCCGTCGGTGTAGAGGGCGAGCAGTGCGCCGTCGGGGAGGTCGACGGTCGTCTCCTCGAAGGGCTCCCCGCCCACGCCCAGCGGCATGCCGGGCGGCATCTCCAGCAGGTGCGCCTTCTTGGTGCCGCCTGCGCCGTCCGGCCCGTCGCCCTCGCTCTCCTCGACCAGGACGGGGGGCAGGTGGCCGGCGTTGGCGAAGGTGCAGCGCCGGGTCACCGGGTCGTAGACGGCGTAGACGCAGGTGGCGAGGTAGACCTCGGAGAGGTCGGCGGTGCGGTCCTGGCGTCGCGCGCCGCCGGCCTCGCCCGGTGCGGCGTCGGGGCGCGCCCCGCGGGAGCGGACGGAGGGCCGCGAACCGCCGGTGGCCGCGCCCAGGCCGCGGGCGATCTCGTCGAGCGCGGAGAGCACCTCGGCCGGTTCGAGGTCCAGCAGTGCCAGGGTGCGGACGGCGGTGCGCAGCTCTCCCATGGCCACGGCGGCGCGCAGGCCGCGTCCCATGACGTCGCCGACGACCAGTGCGGTGCGGTGGCCGGGCAGCTCTATGACGTCGAACCAGTCGCCGCCCACCTCGGTCGCGGTGGTGCCCGGCAGGTAGCGGCAGGCGATGTCGAGCCCCACGGCCTCGGGGTCGCCGGGCGGCAGGAGGCTGCGCTGGAGTATGAGGGCCCGCTCGTGTTCACGCCGGTAGAGGCGGGCGTTGTCTATGCAGACGGCGGCGCGGGAGGCGAGTTCGACGGCCAGCGCGGTGTCGCGCTCGCCGAACGGCTCGCTGCCCTTGGTCCGGGAGAACTGCACCAGTCCCACGACGGTGTCCCGGGCGACCATCGGCACCACGAGCGTGGAGTGCACCACGGCGTCGCCGCGGGACGGCACGATCTGGACACGGGCGGTGCGCAGCGCTCCGGCGCAGGGCGAGTGGAAGGGGTAGCGGTGGACGGCGCCGACCTCGACCGGCCCGTCGGTGGCTGACTCGCCCGCCGCGCCCCGGCCACCGGACTGCCCCGAGACCAGGGGGGCGCCGGAGACGGCGCTGGCGTAGGCGACGCGGCGCAGTTCCCCGCTGCCGTCCGCCTGTCCGGGCGGCGCCTCGTCGCCCACCAGGAGGCCCTGGTAGAGGTCGACCGAGGCCAGGTCGCAGAACTGCGGGACGGCGACGTCGAGCAGGGTGCGGGCGGTGGTCTCCAGGTCCAGGGAGTTGCCGAGGCGGGCGCCGGCCTCGTTCAGCAGCGCGAGGTTGCGCCGGGCGCTGGCCGCCTCGCGTTCGGCGCGGCGGCGGCCGGTGACGTCGGTGGCGAGCGCCGCGACACCGATCGGCCGGCCGCTGGCCCCGTCGAGCCGGTACATCGACACCGACCAGCGGCGGTTCTCGCTCTCGCCGGGGGCGGAGCCGACGAGCTGCATCTCTGCGACGGGCTCGCCGGTCTCCAGGACGCGACGCAGCGCGACGCCGAGCCGCTCGGCCTCCTTGCGGGCGAGGAACTCGTGCGGGGCCCGGCCGCGGTGCGAGGCCGCGGTGCCGCCGAAGACCGTCGCGAAGCGCTGGTTGACGCGCAGCAGCCGCAGATCGGTGCCGAAGAGCATGAAGCCCATGGGAGATTGACCGAAAACCGCCTGCGCGGCGGCGAGGTCGGTCTCGATTCCCTTGAGGGCGTGGACGTCCAGCGCCAGACAGACCGCGCCGCGTTCGCCGTCCTCGTCCTCGGCGGGCATCACGTAGATCTCGGCGAGCCCCTCGGCCCGCTCCGCTCCGTCGTCCCGGTCCTCGCCCTCGTCGTGGCGTGAGGCGTAGGGGACCAGGCCGGTCCACTCCCGGCCGTCGAGTATCTCGGAGACCTTGCGGTGACTGCTGGAGCGCAGCGCCGGCGGGAGGAACGCCTCGACCGGGTCGCGTCCGACCGCCTGGTGGGCGGGGATGCCCAGCAGCTCGGTGGCGCGCCTGCTCCACTGCACGATGCGGCCGTCGGGGCCCAGGGAGAAGGAGGCCACCCGCACGTAGTCGTAGAGGGAACCGGGGGTACTGCTCTGCCAGACCGGGCCGCCGCGTGCGACGCCCACCGCGGGGTCGGCCCTGCGTGCGGGGCTCTCCCCGCCGGATGACGTCTCGCTCACGAGCCCCGTCCCCTCCAAGCTCATCGTGCCCGGTCCGGACGAGCCGAGTATCCAGCACACACGGCCATTCCGAACACGGCACCCACGATCACAGCACAGTCTCGATCATCGGTCATCGACGAAATGTCGATGATCTCGTGACGACCGGGACTCCCCGGTGTCCTCCCGGCGGTGCTCACGAGGAGGCGGCGGGACGGCCCGGCGCGGAGCCCGGACGCGCCGCCGGACCGCGGCGGCGGGACGGCAGCCCCGGCGTCCGCACGTCCTGCGACCTTCCGCACCCGACGCCCCCCGTTGCTCGACCCGCTCCACGACAGGACTCCTAACCGGCCTCGGCCAGCTCGAACCACACAGTCTTACCGGTCCCGCCGCACCGTGCCCCCCATCGTCGCGCACTGCACGCCACCAACCACAGCCCTCTGCCGCCCTCGTCCTCGGGCGACACCCGTCGCGCCTGCGGCGCCTGGGGCAGCGGATCGGAGACCTCCACCCGCAGCACACCGCCGCGCGCACGGACCAACCGTACGCCGATGGGTGCCGAGGCGTACCGCTGTGCGTTGGTGACCAGCTCGCTGACCAGCAGGACCGTCACGTCGACCAGGTCCTCCAGCCGCCAGGCGGTGAGGGTCGCACGGACCGCGTGCCGCGCCGCGCGCACGGCTTCGGGATCGGTGGGGAGCGTCCACTCGGCGACGGCGCCGGAGGGGCCCGCGGTCGGGGGGAGGCGGGTGAGGTCGCCGGCCGCTACCGGCCCGGGTTCATCCGTGCCCGTGGTCACTCCGTCCATCACACGCCGCCTTCCCGCCGCCCGAAACCCCTGTGGCTTCCGTTTTGTGAAGGTTCTTCGGGGTTTTTCAGGTCTACCCAGCGGTCAGCGGAACCTACCGGCGCAAAGGGGGCGGGCGGTGGCGCACCCCGTCGCGCGGAAGCGGAGGCGGGGGCACGCGACGCCGGGCGCCAGGGGGCGAGGGACGGGGACGGGGACGGGGACGGGGCGGGGGCGGGCGCGAGGGGGACGGGGGCGAGCAAGGGGACACGCTGGTCGCAGCCGGGCGCAGGCTGCCGGCCCCGGCGCGAGGGGGGCCCGGCGATGACGGGGGTGTCCCGCCCCGCGCGGCCGGCCGGGGGTCAGTCGCCGCGGGCCGCCACCAGGCGGCGCATCGCCTCCGCGACGGCGGGACGGTCCTGGTCGAGCCAGTCGACCTCGTCCTGCTCCTCGGGCGTGAGCCAGCGCAGCCGGTCGTGGTCCTCCAGCGGCCGGGGCTCACCGGCGACCAGCCGTGCCGTCCAGACCCAGAGCACCAGGTCGGCCCGGAGGCGCCAGGCGCCCGGGATGCGGTCGAGCGGCTGCACCTCGACGCCGAGTTCCTCGCGCAGCTCCCGCACCAGCGTCTCTTCGGGGCGCTCCCCCGGCTCCTGCTTCCCGCCGGGCAGCTCCCAGCGGCCGGCCAGGGCGGGCGGGGCACTGCGGCGGGCGGCCAGCAGCCGGCCCCCGTGCAGGAGCGCACCGCCCACGACCAGGCGGGGTGGCGGTGCGGCGGGGGCGCCGGCGGTGCCGGGCAGCGCGACCTCGGGGCGGGTCACGTCGCCGCGCGCCCCAACTGCTCGACGTAGTAGAGCTGCCGGTGCCCCCGGCTCTCGAACTCCGCGACGATCTGCTCCGCCTCGCCACGGGTGGCGTAGCGACCCACGCGGTACCGGTTGCCGTTGTCGTCCTCGCGGACGACGGCCCAGGGCAGCTCGGTTCCACTGTCGCTCATCGCGCCCCTCCCTCGCGGCACGGCACCGCGCGCCCCTCCCACGGAAAACTCGAATTCGCATTGCGCATATGCCCGACCCTAACCCCGACCTTCACGCAACGCACACGGTTTTGCACAAAGAGGCACCTAATCGGCCATGCCGGTACGGGCGCGACTCCACCGGCACACGGCAAGCAAAAGGGGGCGCACGCCTCTCCGGCGTGCGCCCCCTTTTGGGTCCACGTGATACCGCGCCCACCCGGAGGCCGACGCGAGCGGCGCTCAGACCTCCGTGCTCGCCGCGGCGCCCTGCTCGCCGCCCTGGGGCTGGGCGGGAACGGCCGCGCCGGCCGTCTCCGCCTCCAGGGCCGCGGCGCGCGCCTCGGCCTCCGCCTGGACCAGGCTCGGGTTGCGCCAGGCGCTGCGGACACCCCAGACGTAGAAGCCCAGGGCGAGCACGGCGACGACGACGATGTCCCAGCCGGAGGGCAGGTAGCCCTTGCCGCCGAACTCCTTGCCGCCCATGTACGACACGGCCGCCATGACCAGCAGGTAGGCCACCACCCACGCGCCGGCCTTCAGGTGCGGCTTGAGCTCGGCCCACGGCCGGCGCAGCTCGTACCAGGCCCAGATCGGCAGCCCGACCGCCATGATCAGGATGACCTTGCCGGTCAGCGGCCAGCAGCCCCAGTACAGGACGAGCGAGCCGAAGATCATCGCGATGGGGGCGATGACCGGCATCGCCCGCAGCTTCACCGGCCGGGCCAGGTCGGGCGAGAGACGGCGCAGCGACATGACCGCCACCGGCCCGGTGATGTAGGAGATCACTGTGGCGACCGAGACGATCTCGGCCAGCGAGCCCCAGCCGCGGAAGACCGCCAGGAAGACGAAGGCCACCACCAGGTTGAGCACCAGCGCGGGCCGCGGCACACCCGTCTTGGGGTCGACGCGGCCGAAGACGCGCGGCAGGTGACCGTTCTCCTGGACGCCGTGGACCATGCGGGAGGTGGTCGCCGCGTAGATCATGCCGGTGCCGGACGGGGAGATGAACGCGTCGGCGTAGAGCAGCATGGCCAGCCAGTTCAGGCCCCAGGCGACGGCGAGGTCGGCGAGCGGGGAGTTGAAGTTCAGGCTGTTCCAGCCGCCGGTGGAGGTCAGGTCGTGCGCCGGGACGCCCACCAGGAAGGCCAGCTGGAGGGCCAAGTAGATGACCAGGGCGATGAGGATGGAGCTGACGACGGCCTTGGGCAGCGAGCGACCGGGGTTGCGCGCCTCACCCGCCATGTTCAGCGGCGACTGGAAACCGTTGTACGCCCACACGATGCCGGAGACCGCGACGGCGGTGAACACCGAGCTCCAGCCCTTGGGGGCGAAGCCGCCGTGGTGGCTGAGGTTGTGGGTGTCGAAGTGGGCGGCCATCAGCGCGACGGCCGTCATCACCGGCACGACCACCTTGAAGACGGTGATCGCGGTGTTCGTCTTCGCGAACAGCGTGATGGCGAACCAGTTGAGGAAGAAGTAGATCAGCAGCAGCACGCTGGCCAGGCCCACACCGGTGCCGGTCAGCTCCTTGCCGTCGTACAGCGACTGCGCCCAGCCGAAGTCCCAGGAGCTCATGTACTGGACGGACGCGGTGGCCTCGCCCGGGATGACGGAGATGATCGCGATCCAGTTGGCCCAGGCGGCCAGGTAGCCGGCCAGCGACCCGTGGGAGTACTGGCCGTAGCGGACCATGCCGCCGGCCTTCGGGAACATCGAACCGAGTTCGGTGTAGGTGAGCGCGATGGTCAGGGCGACGACGGCGCCGATGACCCAGGCGAGGATCGCAGCCGGCCCCGCGATCGCGGCCGCCCGTTCGGCACCGAACAGCCAACCGGAGCCGATGATCGAGCCGAGACCCGTGGCGGTCAGTGCGATGGTCCCCAGGGACCGGCGGTAGTTCCCGTGGGAGTCCTGCTTCCCACCGGGAGTCTTCGTCGTGCTCAACGTGCTTGGTCTCCTGGTCTCTCCCCGTGCCGTGCACAAACCCGGCCATCGTAAGAGCGAATCGGAAGATCGCAATCCACTTGGACGTCAAAATACCTGGCCAGGGGGGCGGGCGTGAGGTTTCCCACATGTTGAGATGGGGCGAAATCGGGGCGAACATCGCTGGAAGGCGCCTGTGCAACGGAGTTACGCACGAGTACACGGCCCCGAAGCCGCCGCGGGACCTTCACGTGACGTACCTCGCGGAACCACCCGCACGCGTGACGAGGCCGACACCCGGGCCCCGCCCCTCCCGGTGGACAGCCGGCAGCCGCCGGCTCACCTCACCGGCAGGTGGTAGGAGAGGCGGTGGCGGTCGGCCAGCGTGACGAGATCGGCCGTCTCCACCGCACGCCCGCCGGCGTAGTAGGTCCGTGAGACCACGAGGACCACGTGGCCGGGGACCCCGCCCAGCACCATGACCTCCTCGGCCAGCCCCGGCCGTGCCCCGACCTCCTCCACCACGTTGTCCACGACCACGCCGAGGGCGGCCATGCGCTCCACCACCCCTCGGCCGGCGAGCGGCCCCTCCTCCGGGAGCATCACCGGGGTGCGTCCGGTCAGCTCCAGTGGCTCCCAGGACGTCGAGAGCATGGTCGGCTCGCCCTCGGTGCGGAAGAGGTAGCGGGTCCACATGACGCGGTCCCCGGCGGCGATGCGCAGCCGGTCGGCGATCTCGGCCGGCGCCTCGGCCTGCTGGCTGCGCGACTCCCAGGTGCCGCGCACCCGCTCGTCCGCCTGTTCCTGGCGGAAGGGAGTGGCGCCGAATCCGTCGCGGTGGCCGGTGCGGGCGATGCGCCGCGGTGCGGGCCGCTCGCGGACGTACGTCCCCGAGCCCGAGCGCCCCTCCACGAGCCCCTCGGCCATGAGGACCTTGCGGGCCTCCAGGGCGACCGTGTCCGAGACGCCGTACTCCTCGCGGATGCGGGCCTGCGAGGGCAGCCGGGTGTGCGGGGGGAGCAGGCCCTCCACGATCTTCTGACGCAGGTCGCCCGCCACGCGTAGATACGCGGGCTGCTCACCGAACGGCACGGGCCCTCCCACGGCTTGACTGTCCGCGACAGCGTGGCAACCCACCGTTCCCGCCCGCAAGCCCGGGCCAGAGCGTTGCCGTACGTGACGACGGCCTGCTCGCGGCCGGTCCGCATGGAGTTCCGCGGCCGGCCCGGACCGGGTTGCCGCGAGCGCCCGGGCTCTCGACAGGTTGTGGGCCCCGCACCCCCCGGTCATGCTGGAACGGGCCGGCGCACGCCGGAACCACCGGTTCCGCCGGTGGACGAGAGGACGGGCCCATGACCTCCGAACCCGAGGCCGCCACCGGTTCCCGCCGGGGCCTGGCACCCATGCCGGCCAACTGGCAGCGGGCACTGGCGATCGCCGCCCACCCCGACGACCTGGAGTACGGCGCGGTGGCCGCCGTAGCGGAGTGGACGGACGCCGGCCGGGAGGTCGCCTACACGCTGGTGACCCGGGGCGAGGCCGGCATCGACGGCGTCCCGCCGGCCGAGTGCGCACCGCTTCGGGAGGCGGAGCAGCGGGCGAGCGCGGCGGTGGCGGGCGTCACCGAGGTGACCTTCCTGGACCACCGGGACGGGATGATCGAGGACGGGCTGCGGCTCCGCCGCGACCTGGTGGCCCAGATCCGCCGCCACCGCCCGGAACTGCTGCTGACCATCAACCACCACGACACCTGGGGCGGCACCTTCTGGAACACCCCCGACCACCGGGTGGTGGGACGCGCCGTCCTGGACGCGGCCGGCGCCGCCGGAAACCGGTGGATCTTCCCGGAACTCCTGACCGAGGAGGGGCTCCGCCCCTGGGACGGCGTCCGCTGGACGGCCGTCGCCGGCTCCCCCTTCCCCACCCACGCCCACGAGGTGGACGCCGGCATCGAGCGGGCCGTGGCCTCCCTGACCGAGCACGCCGCCTACATCCGCGGGCTCGGTGCCGCCGAGAGCGACCCGGCGGCCTACGCCCGGGAGTTCGTGACCGGCATGCTGCGCCGCTCGGGGGAGGAGCACCGCGGTCGTCCCGCCGTCACCTTCGAGCTCCACCCCCGCTGAAGCGGCCCCGGCTCCCGCCCCCGGGTCGGCCGTGACCCCACCACAGAACGCCCACACGATCAACCGCCCGACATACGCGCCGCGTTGATGCCGCCCAGGGGGTCGACGGCGTCCCCGTGGCAGGCCCCGCACCCCGACGGGAGGCGTCACCGGTTCTGCCGGAGGCGACATGGCCGAGGGGGCTCCACCGGCGCCCCGGCCTCAGGGTGGCCTGCCCGGAGACCCGACCGCCCGCGGGACACGAGCCGTTCCCCACCGGTTCTCCTTGACATCCCCTCAACTGTGCGGTTTCTGCGAAGTGGTGAGAGAACAGTGCAGGTCCTTGCGGCATCGTCCACGCCTGGTTGACTACTGGATCGCATACCAGGGACCTCAACTGCACCAGTCAGATCATGTGACACTTTGCTTGCGCAGCGCCCCGGGTCCGCACACCGAGTCCGCTTCGTGACGCACAGGTATGCCCTGGACCGGAAGTCCCGAGGCCGCACGGACAGGGCGGTCCGCCGACCACCCGTACCCGAACACGCGAGGAGCCATGACACCGACACGGACACCCGGCCCCCTGACCCGCCGCGGCCGGGGCGGTGTCATGACGGTGCGTCTCCGCCTCGCCATGGTCGCGGCGGTCGCCCTGGTCGCCCTGGTAGGGCTGGTCGCCGTCAACGCGGCCCAGGACTGGAGGCAGGAGGCCAACCTGCGCAACGACGCGGTGACCGGCGACCTGGGCGGCCGGGCGTCCCTCCCGCTGTTCATCGGCGCCCAGAACGAGCGCAAGCTCTCCGCGGTCTACATGGCCAGCCCCACCGCCGCCCACAAGGCCGCGCTCCAGCACCAACGCTCAGCGACCGACCAGGGCGTGGCCTCCTTCCGACGCCTCTCGGGCACCGAACTGCGCAAGGACCAGCGCCACGAGTGGTCCTACGTCGAGAAGGTCTACGCCGAACTGGACGGCCTCGCCACGACCCGCCGGCGGGCCGACGCCCACACCGGCGACCCCGACCAGGTCACCGGCTACTACACGCGGCTGGTCACCGAACTGGTGCAGTTCTACCAGGCACTCTCGGCCATCGACGATCCCGGACTCACCACCGAGTCGCGGGCCCTCGTCGGCCTGTTCTGGGCCTCCGACGCCCTCTCGCAGGAGGACATGCTCATCTCGCAGGCCCGGGCAGCCGGCAGTATGACCGCGGCCCGCCGCACCGCGTTCGCCGAGGCCTACGGCACCCAGAGCGTGATGTACGAGCGCTGGATCGCCCCCTACCTCCCCCCGAGTGAGAAGGCGGCCTACGACGCGCTCATCCGGAGCGCCGCCTGGCACACCACCGACCGGGTGGCGCAGGCAGTCATCAGCGCGCCCAGCACCACCGGCACGCTCTGGCGGGTGCCGGCCGAGACCGGCCAGTGGGCGAGCGCCTACGCGCAGGTCTCCCAGAAGGTCAACGCCATCGACCTGGCCCGCACCGTGGGCCTCCTCACCCACCTCACCGAGCGCGCCGACCAGGTCCGCACCCAGGTGTACTGGCAGGTCGGCATCAGCCTCGCGGCCGTCGTCCTCATCGCCGTCCTCATCATCGGCCTGATCCGCTCCATCAGCTCCCGCATCCGCCTTCTGCAGACGAGCGCCGAGGAGACCGCCGAGCGCCTGCCCCTCGTCGTCGCACGGCTGCAGGAGGGCGAGCAGGTCGACCCCGAGGCCGAGTTCCCCCACCCGCCCAGCCGGGGCGACGAGTTCGCGGGGCTGGAGCGGGCCCTGAACTCCGCCCAGCACACCGCGCTGCGCATGGCGGACGCCCAGGCCGCCGACCGGCGCGGTTTCGCCGGCTTCGTCGCCATCACCAGCATCCGCGCCCTCAACCTGGTCGAACGGCAGCTGGACGAACTCGACACGCTGGAGCGCACCTACGGCTCGAACGCGGCCCTGCTGCGCGACCTCATCAAGGTCGACCACCGCGGTGTCGCCGCCCGCCGCCACCTGGACAACCTCCAGACCCTGGCCGGCGGCGCGGACCAGCCCTACACCGAGCCCAAGGCCCTGGCCGACCTCGTGCACGACGCCCGGGCGGAGACCGCCGAGCCCGAACGGGTCCGCAACCGCATCCGCACCGACGTGTGGGTGAGCCCGCAGGCCGTGAACGCCGTCATGCACGTGGTGGCGGCACTGCTCGACAACGCCCTGTCCTTCTCCGCCACCGAGGTGAGCGTCACCAGCGTCTCGCCGGTGCACGGTGTCGCGGTGGAGATCGAGGACATGGGCACCGGGATGTCCGAGGAGCAGTACGTCCAGGCCAACGCCAAGCTCTCCGAGCCCCCGACCTTCGAGTCGATGGCCCAGAACGAGGACGGCCGGCTCGGGCTGTTCGTCGTCGGCCACCTCGCCCACGCCTACGGGCTGCGCGTCAGCCTGCGCCCCTCCGACTACGGCGGCACCAAGGCCGTGGTCATGCTGCCGCACGCGATCTTCAGCGACGACCCCACCGCCACCCCCGGCGAGCAGCGGCAGCTCCGGCCTGCGCCGGCCGCCACCGCTGCGCCCTCCGGCGCCCTGCCGCGCCGTGAGCCGAAGCAGCGTCCGGCGCGTGCCACGGCCGAACACAGCCGGCCCCGGGAAACGCTCGCCGCGTCCCCGGCTCCCGACGGGCACCCCGCTTCCCCGCCCGACCGTGCCGAGCCCGCCGCCCACCCGCGCGACGGGGCCGCCCCGGCCCGGCTCCCCGCCCGGGAGGCCGGCCCGGCCCAGACCGGGACCCGCGCGGCGGCGGACCGGACCGCAGCGCCCGCACCGGCCGGAGCCACCTCGACGGCACGCCCCCAGGGCCCGGCCCCCGAGCTGCCCCGCCGGCGGCCACTGACCCACCTGGCACCGCAACTGGCCACCCCGGTCGCCGCGGTGCCCGCGTACGACCCCTCAAAGGACGTTGACGCGGAGACTGTCGGCACCAACTGGGGTGCCTGGCAGCAAGGCACCCGCGCCGCGGAGACGTCCACCGATCAGGAAGACGAGAACCGATGAGGAACCCCGAGGTCCAGAAGCTGCTCGACGAGAAGATCGACGACATCGCCGGTGTGCGGTGTGCCGTGGTACTCGCCGAGGACGGGCTTCCGCTGTACTGGAGCGGCTTCGACGAGGAGACGGCGTTGCGCAGGTCGCCCCTCGCCGCCAGTCTGGGCAACCTCGCCAGCCGCGTCGCCGCCGAGGAGGGCGGCGGTGCGGTCCGCCGCACCCTGATCGAGATGGAGGGCGGCTTCTTCGTGGTGGCCCGGGCCGGCAGCAACACCTTCCTCGCCGTGACGACCAAGCCGGATGCCAATCTGGGCCACATCGGCTACGAACTCACCCTGCTCACCAAGCGCCTGGGTCCGGTACTCGACGCCGAGCAGCGGCCGCTGCCCGCCGAGGGTGGTGCCCCTGCGTGATCGGACCCCGCCCGGCACACGGCCGCCGGTCCCGCTCCTGGTCGGTGACCGGCGGCCGGGTCCAGGACCTGGACGACGCGGACATCCGCCTCGACACCCACGTTCTCGCCACCGCCTCGGCCGCCGAGGGCCCGCCCGCGGGTTCCCGGTACGGGCGGATCGTCCGGATGTGCTCCACGGCCCGAGCGGTGGCGGAACTGGCCGCCCACCTGCGGGTCCCGGTGGGCGTGGCCGGAGCGATGGTCGCCGAACTGCGCGCGGGCGGCTGGGTCGAGACCCGGGCGCCGCTGGACATGACGCGCGGCGGTGTGGTCACCGAAGCGTTCCTAAGGAAAGTGAGAGACAGACTCCGTGCCATCTAGTGCTCCTGACTCCATGAAGATCCTGGTAGCAGGGGGCTTCGGGGTGGGCAAGACCACGTTCGTGGGGTCGGTCAGCGAGATCGAACCGCTCTCCACCGAGGCGCAGCTCACCACCGCCACCGAATCCCTCGACGACACCAGCCGGGTCGCCACCAAGACCACCACCACCGTCGCTCTGGACTTCGGTCGGCGCACCCTCGGCGACATCGTCCTCTACCTGTTCGGTACCCCCGGGCAGGACCGCTTCTGGTTCATGTGGGACGACCTCGTGCGCGGCGCGATCGGCGCCGTCGTACTCGCCGACACCCGCCGCATGTCGGACAGTTTCGCAAGCGTGGACTTCTTCGAGCAGCGCCGCGTGCCCTTCGTCGTGGGCGTCAACGAGTTCCCCGACTCGCACTCCTACCCGCCCGAGGAGGTGCGCGCCTCGCTCCAACTGGCCGACGACGTCCCCGTCGTGCGGCTCGATGCACGCGATCCGTCGTCCAGCAGGGACGTCCTGCTGGCCCTAATCGACCACCGGCTCAGCCAGTCCACCATCTCCGTGTAGGCCCCGTCCACCGCCTCCGCGCAGGCCACCGTCCACGTCCACCGCCTCCGTGTAGAAAGCAGACCGGCGTGACCTCCTCTGCTCCTGTCACCGGCCCCACCTCGGATCTCGACCTCTTCGCCGACGACGTGCTCACCGACCCCTACCCGGCGTACGCCACGCTGCGGGAGCTGGGGCCGGCCGTCTGGTTGCCGAACGTCGGCGAAGGGGTCTGGGCGGTGCCCCGGTACGACGAGGCCCGGACCGTGCTCGGGGACAGCGACACCTTCACCGCGGTCGACGGAATCGCCCTGACCGAGTTCGCGAACCAGCAGATCCTGCGGGGTACCGTGCTCGCCAGCGACGGTCCGGCCCACGTCCGGTTGCGCCGTCCGCTCTCCCGTCAGCTCAGCCCCCGCGCCCTGCGCGACCTCGCCGACGGGGTCCGGGCCCGGGCGGTGACGGCGGTCGACGAGCAGGTGCGGCGCAGCCGGTTCGACGCGGCGGACCTGGCCCGCGACTTCGTGGCCGACGTCGTCATGGAGCTGATGGGTCTGCCGCCCGAGACCCGCGAGGAGCTGATCCACGGGGCAGCCGCCACCTTCGACGTCTTCGGCCCCGACAACGCCCGCCACCGCTCGGCGGCGCCGGTCGCTGCCGCCGTCATCGCCTTCCTCCACGAGAAGGTCTCCCGCGACACCGTCACCCCCGGCTCCTGGATGGCCGCCGTCTACGCCGCGATCGACGCCGGGCAGCTGACGGAGGACGACGGCGTGCCCCTGATGTCGGCCTACACCGCCGCCGGCATGGACACCACCATCTACGCGATCTCACGCGCCGTGCACCTGCTGGCCACCCACCCCGACCAGTGGGAGCACCTGCGCACCGGCCGGGCCCGGCCCGAGGGCGCCTTTCACGAGGCGATCCGCCTGTACGCGCCGGTGCAGGGCTTCGGCCGCCGGGCCACCCGCACCACGGACCTGGGCGGTGTGCGCGTCCGACAGGGCGAGCAGCTGTGGGTGCTCTACGGCTCCAGCGGACGCGACAGGCGCAAGTGGGGTCCGGACGCCGACGCCTTCCGGGTGTCCCGCCCGGACGCCGCGGACCAGCTCGCCCTCGGCACCGGCCCGCACAGCTGCGCCGGCAACCACCTCGCCGCCCTCCAGGCCACCGCGGTCATCGAGGCGCTCGTCTCCCGGTGCACGCGCATCGAGGCGGACGGGGAGCCGGTGCCCGCCCTGAACAACGTGCTCCAGGGCCTGGCCTCGGTTCCGGTGCGGGTGACCCGGGACCGGGCCTGACGGATCGGGCCTGAGGGGACGGGCCTGCCCACCGGCGCCGGCCGGTGTCGGCCGAACCAGCCAAGGCCGCGTCCCTCTGCCCACGGGGCGCCCGGTCCAGTGGGCGAGAAGGCTCGGGGCCGTCCCGGATGAGTGGGCCTGTCACGGCAGACCAGCATGAGCCCGCACCTGATCGGAATCAGTAGTGGTAGCGGGCGGCCAAGACGATGATCTCCCGATCGGTGACCAGATAAACGAAGCGGTGCTCGTCATCAATCCGCCGCGACCAAGCCCCGGGCAGGTGGTACTTCAGCGGCTCGGGCTTGCCGATCCCGGTGAACGGGTCCCGCAGGACGTCGTCGATGAGCCTGTTGATCCGGACAAGCATCTTGCGGTCGTTCTTGAGCCCGGACGTGTAGTCCTCCCAGCCGCCCTCCTCGAAGACGAGCCTCACGCGGCACCCTTCTCGGAACCCGACGCATCAGGGTCGATGAGCTCCCGCTCGGAGAGCCCCGTGCCACCAAGCGCGTTCTCGTACGCCTTGAGCAGTCGGCGCGCGTTGGCCGGCGAGCGCAACAGGTAGGAGCCTTCACGCAGGGCCTCGAAGTCCTCAGCCGAGACGAGCACGGCGTTCCCGTGCTTGGAGACGATCTCGATGGCCTCGTGATCGTCGTTGACCTTCTTGATCAACGGGAAGAGAGCCTTGCGTGCCTCGCTGGCAGTGATCGACATCGATGGAACTCCTTCCAGGACTGGTACCACATAACGTACCACTGGAGAGGTACGGCGGGACTGAGAGACAGCATCAGGTCAGCATGGAAAGAAGAACGGGGCCCGCCTCAAAGGAGGCGAGCCCCGTCCGACCTGCGCGTTCGACAGATCAATCCAGCTCAAGGTGGTCCACGGTCACACGTTGAACCGGAACTCCACCACGTCCCCGTCCTGCATCACGTAGTCCTTGCCCTCCATGCGGGCCTTGCCGGCCGCGCGGGCCTCCGCCACCGAGCCCAGCTCGACCAGGTCCTCGAAGGAGATGATCTCGGCCTTGATGAAGCCCTTCTGGAAGTCGGTGTGGATCACACCTGCCGCCTCCGGGGCAGTCGCGGCCTTCTTGATGGTCCAGGCCCGGGTCTCCTTGGGGCCGGCCGTCAGGTAGGTCTGCAGGCCGAGGGTGCGGAAGCCGACGTGGGCGAGGGTGGCGAGGCCCGGCTCGTCCTGGCCGACGGACTGGAGCAGTTCCAGCGCCTCGTCCTCGTCCAGCTCGGCGAGGTCGGCCTCCAGTTTGGCGTTGAGGAAGATCGCCTCGGCGGGGGCCACCAGGGCGCGCTGCTCCTCCTTGAAGGCCTCGTCGGTCAGCTCGTCCTCGTCGACGTTGAAGACGTAGAGGAAGGGCTTGGTGGTGAGGAGGTGGAGGTCGTGCAGCAGCTCGTTGCGCTCGGTGCCCTGGACGATGCCGTGCTGGAAGAGGGTGTCGCCCTTCTCCAGGATCTCCTTGGCCTCCTCGACGGCCTTGACCTTCGGGGCGATGTCCTTCTTGATCCGGGACTCCTTCTGGAGCCGCGGCAGGACCTTCTCGATGGTCTGGAGGTCGGCGAGGATCAGCTCGGTGTTGATGGTCTCGATGTCGTCCTTGGGCGAGACCTTGCCGTCGACGTGGACGACGTTCTCGTCCTTGAAGGCCCGGATGACCTGGCAGATCGCGTCGGACTCCCGGATGTTGGCCAGGAACTTGTTCCCCAGGCCCTCACCCTCGGAGGCACCACGCACGATGCCGGCGATGTCGACGAAGTCCACGGTCGCGGGCAGGACCTTCTGCGACTCGAAGATCTCGGCGAGCCTGGCGAGCCTGGGGTCGGGGACACCGACCACACCGACGTTGGGCTCGATGGTGGCGAACGGGTAGTTGGCCGCCAGCACGTCGTTCTTGGTCAGGGCGTTGAACAGGGTCGACTTGCCGACGTTCGGCAGGCCGACGATTCCGATCGTGAGCGACACGGTGGCGACTTCCCGGCGGGTTGGGTGCGGACGCGGACGCGAGGGAGCCTTGCGTCCGCGCGGTGACGTTGGGTGCGCGTGGTGGCGCGGGCGGCCGTCGGCGTGGCGCGGCCGAAGAACCAGTCTACGGGCCGTGCCGAGTCGACCGGCGGGCCCTTCGGTGAGAGCGCCGTTCCGGGCCGCGGGGACCCCGGCGACCTGCCGTCGCGCGGGGGGCCAGTGGGCGGCCGCCCCTGCGCCTGGGCGCCGCGGCGGGGGCGCCCACAGCCGTGTGGCGCCGCGCGCTGCGGCAGGCTCGGTGACTCCGCCCCTACTCCCTGTGACGCCATTGTGCGGCGAACCGGGTCCCGACTCACTCAAAAGGCGTGTCCTGTGGCCGGTTAATCCCACTTAGCGGCCTACCGTGGCCGGGTGGAGCAACAGAAAGCGCGCATGTCCCAGGGCCGCACTCCTCTCGGCGGCCGGCGAGCCGTCAGAGGGGAGGTCCGGCTGCCGCGTCTGGAGGAGGACCCCGACGCGGTGGGCGGGGGCGCCGAGGGCGGGCGCCCCGGCGGCGCGGGGAGGCGGCCGGGGCGCCGGCAGGGCGGTGCCGCCGGGACGGGGACGGTGTACCGGGCCGGCGGACGCCGGGTGCTGCCCGCGCTGCTGGAACGGCTGCCCGCGGCCCGGCTGACCGGGCTCGGCTGCGGCCTGCTCTCGACCCTCGCGCTGTTCGTCTTCGCCTGTCTGGACTGGCTGCTCCTGGACGGCTCCCCCGCCGTGTACGGCGGCTTCTTCCTGCTGGTGAGCCTCGCTGCGGCGCTGTGGGTGCGGCCCTACGACCTGATCACGCCCCCGGTGACGCTGCCCATCGCCTTCACCCTGGGCACCGTGCCGATCAGCGGGGACGGCGACGGCGTGGGCGGGCTGGCCGTCGGTGTCTTCTCGGTGCTGGCGCTCCAGGTCGGCTGGCTCTACGCCGGGACCGGGCTGAGCGTGGTGCTGGTGCTGCTCCGCAAGTCCGTGCTGGTCGCCCGGCGCCGCGCGGCCCGGCTGGAGCGGCGGCGGCAGGCGGAGGCGCTGGGCCGGAGGCGGCCGGCACCGGCGGCGGACTCCGCAAACGCCGACGCACCCCCGGCCCCTGCGTCCCCGTCCGCCACACCCCCGTCCGCCACACCCCCTGCCGAGACCCCCTGACGCCCGGAGAACCGGCTCAGGGCCCTCAGGCCACGCCCAGGACTCGTCAGGCCGCCCCGGGGCCCCTCACGCCCCGCTCGCGTCCGCCCCGAGGGACCCGGTCGCCTGGCGCGCGGCCATGGCGGCGCCGACGATGCCTGCGTTGTTCTGCAGCCGGGCCGGCAGGATCTCCGCCTTGACCTCCTCGATGTGCGGCAGGAACTTGTCGGCCTTGCGGCTGACCCCGCCGCCCAGGACGAACAGGTCGGGCGAGAAGAGCATCTCCAGGTGGCACAGGTAGCGCTGCACCCGGCGGGCCCAGTGCTTCCAGCTGAGGTCCTCGGTCTCCCGGGCGTGACTGGACGCCCGCTTCTCCGCGTCGTGGCCGGCCAGCTCCACGTGGCCGAGCTCGGTGTTGGGCAGCAGCCGGCCGTCGACGAACACGGCGCTGCCGATGCCGGTGCCCAGGGTCAGGACGATGACCGTGCCGGAGCGTCCCCGCCCGGCGCCGAACTCCATCTCGGCCAGTCCGGCCGCGTCGGCGTCGTTGAGGAGGGTCACCGGGCGGTCCGTGCCGAGCCGGTCGCCGAGCAGGCCGACGGCGTCGGTGCCGATCCAGTGCTTGTCGACGTTGGCGGCGCTCAGGGTGGTGCCGCCGCGCACCACGCCGGGGAAGGTCGCGCCCACCGGGCCCGTCCAGTCGAAGTGGTCCACCACCTGCCGGACGCACTCGGCCACCGCCTCTGGCGTCGCCGGGTGGGGGGTGAGGACCTTGTGGCGCTCCGCAGCGAGGTCGCCCTTGTCGAGATCGACGGGCGCGCCCTTGATGCCCGAGCCGCCGATGTCCACGCCGAAGACGTTCATGGTCGAAGGGTAGGACGGGAGGGCCGCCGGTGGGGAGCGGACGGGCAGGCGCAGGACCGTCCGGGTGGGGCGCGGGGCGGCGCACGGCGGCCCCGGAGCAGGGCTCCGGGGCCGGTCGGGACGGTGCCGGTCGGGTCAGGCCCCGGTGGGGCCCGCCACCGCTGCCGCGGCCTCGGCGCGCAGGTCGCGGCGGAGTTCCTTGGGCAGCGAGAAGTGGATCGACTCCTCCGCGGCGGTGACCGTCTCGACGTCGTTGAAGTCGCGCCGGGCCAGCCAGGCGAGGACGTCGTGGACGAGGACGTCGGGCACGGAGGCGCCCGAGGTGACGCCGACCGTGCGCACACCCTCCAGCCAGGCCTCGTCGATCTCCTCGGCGTAGTCGACCAGGTGGGCGTCCTTGGCGCCGGCACCGAGGGCCACCTCGACCAGGCGGACGGAGTTGGAGGAGTTCTTCGAGCCGACGACGATGACCAGGTCGGACTCGGCGCCCATCTTCTTCACTGCCGTCTGGCGGTTCTGCGTGGCGTAGCAGATGTCGTCGCTGGGCGGCGAGACGAGGGCGGGGAAACGCTCCTTGAGGGCGCCGACGGTCTCCATGGTCTCGTCGACCGAAAGGGTGGTCTGGGAGAGCCAGACGACCTTCTCCGGGTCGCGGACCTCGACGTTCGCCACGTCGGCGGGGCCGTCGACGAGGGTGATGTGCTCGGGCGCCTCACCGCTGGTCCCGACGACCTCCTCGTGGCCCTCGTGACCGATGAGGAGGATGTCGTAGTCCTCCTTGGCGAACCGGACCGCTTCCTTGTGCACCTTCGTCACCAGCGGGCAGGTGGCGTCGATGGTGGCGAGCTTGCCGCGCTCGGCCTCCTCGTGGACCACGGGCGCCACACCGTGCGCGGAGAAGATGACGATGTTGCCCTCGGGGACCTCCTGCGTCTCGTCGACGAAGATGGCGCCCTTCTTCTCCAGGGTCTTGACGACGTGCTTGTTGTGGACGATCTCGTGCCGTACGTAGACCGGCGCGCCGTACTGCTCCAGCGCCTTCTCCACGGCTACGACGGCGCGGTCCACGCCCGCGCAGTAGCCGCGGGGGTTGGCGAGCAGGACCCGGCGGTCACCACTGCTGCGCGTGGCGTCTCCGCTGGGGGCGGCGGCGGGCGACGGGCTCGGCGTGGAAGTCATGCCACCCATCGTAGGCCGTGCCGTGGCGCCCGAAGGTCAAGCCTCTGCAGGAGACTGGGCACGGGCGTCCGGGCGCGGACGGTGCGGTTCCGGGGCGCGCGCGGGGTGTTCCGCGCGTGCTGCCCGCCCGGCCCGCGGGACTGCGGTACGACAGCTGTGGGGCAGCTCTTCGGGGGGCAGACGAGGAGGCCGATCTGGATGGCGGGTGCGGACGGTGCGGCGGAGGGCCGCGGCGCGGGCGGCGGCGGTGGCCCCGCGACGCCCGGTGGCGGGGCGGCGGGCGGTGGGCCGGGCCGGGGCGCCGGGCGCGCGGCGGGCGGGCTGCACCGCTCGCTGCGCCTGCGCGACCTGGTGGTCTACGGGCTGCTCTTCATCGCCCCCATGGCGCCGGTGGGCATCTACGGGACGTTGCAGGCCAGGTCGCACGGGGCGATCGCGCTGGTCTACGTGGTCGCGACGGTCGCGATGGCCTTCACGGCGGTGAGCTACGCGCAGATGGTGCGGGTCGCGCCGCGCGCCGGCTCGGTCTTCACCTACGCGCGCCTGGGGCTGGGCGAGGCCCCGGGGTTCGTCGCCGGGTGGATGGCGATGCTCGACTACCTGCTGATCCCGGCGGTGGCCTACCTCTTCACCGGCATCGCGATGGAGTCGCTGGTTCCGCAGGTGGACCAGTGGGTGTGGACGGCGGTCGCGGTGGTGGTCACCACCGCGCTGAACCTGCTGGGGGTGCGGACCGCCGCCGTCGCCGGTTTCGCGGTGCTGACGCTGGAGGTGGTGGTGCTGCTGGTGTTCGTGGGGGCTGCGGTGTACGTGCTGGCGGTGGACGGGCCGCGGCACGGCTGGGCCTCGCCGTTCTCGGGCGAGGGCGGCTTCTCGGTGACCGCGGTGCTCTCCGCGGTCTCCGTCGCGGTCCTGTCCTACCTGGGGTTCGACGCCGTGGCCTCGTTCGCCGAGGAGGCCGAGGGAGGTGGCCGGCGGGTGGCGCGGGCGGTGCTGACCTGCCTGGTGCTGGCCGGGGTGCTGTTCGCGGCGCAGACCTACCTGGCGGCGCTGCTCACGCCGACCTCGGCACGGGAGCTGGCGGCACGGCCGGCCGAGCAGGGGGACGCGTTCTACGTGACGGCGAACTCCGCGGTCGGCGAGTGGCTGCAGAAACTGGTCGCGGCGTCCAAGGCGATCGGTGCGGCGTTCGCGGCGCTGGCCGGCCAGGCGGCGGCGGGCCGGCTGCTGTTCGCGATGGCCCGTGAGCGACGGCTGCCGCGCCCCATGGCGAAGGTGGACGCCGGCAGCGGGGCGCCCCGCAGGTCGCTGCTGGTCGCGGCGGTCATCACCCTGGTCGCGGCGGTGTGGGCGGCGCGGCGGGACGACGGTCTGGACCGGCTGTCCTCCATCGTCAACGTGGGCGCCCTCACCGCCTTCGCGCTGCTGCACGCCGCGGTCGTCGGCTGGTTCGTGGTGCGGCGCGGCGGGGCGGAGGGCGGTGGCCGGCTCCGGCCGCTGGTGCACCTGGTGGTGCCGGTGCTGGGGTTCGCGGTGGTGGTCGCGGTGCTGGTCAACGCCTCGGGTACGGCGCTGGTCGTCGGCGGTGTGTGGCTGGGGGTGGGGCTGCTGGTGCTCCTGCTCCAGGCGGTGCGCGGGGGCGGGGCCGGGGACGGCGGTGCGCACCGGGACGCAGCGGGCACCGGCGGGGGCGGAAGGTGAGGCGGAGGGTCCCATTCCGGCGGCGGCGGGCGCACGGTGGTGTCGGTGGCCGCCGCTACGCTCGGTGGCATGGCAGTGAGCACGTCGGCTGAGGAGCCGATCCCGGTCTCCCAGGTCTCGCGTCTGATCGGCGGGTGGATCGACCGGCTGGGGGCCGTCTGGGTGGAGGGGCAGATCACGCAGCTCTCGCGGCGGCCGGGGGCGGGCGTGGTCTTCCTGACGCTGCGCGACCCCTCGCACGACGTCTCGCTGACGGTGACCTGCTTCCGCCAGGTCTTCGAGCCGGTGGCGGACGTGGTCGGGGAAGGGGCGCGGGTGGTGGTCCGTGCCAAACCGGAGTGGTACGCGCCGCGCGGCCAGCTCTCGCTGCGGGCCGCCGAGATACGGCCCGTCGGGGTGGGCGAGCTGCTGGCCCGGCTGGAGCAGCTCAAGCGCCGGCTGACCGCCGAGGGCCTGTTCGCGCCGGAGCGCAAGCGCCCGCTGCCCTTCCTGCCGCAGTTGGTGGGCCTGGTGTGCGGCAGGGCGAGCGCGGCCGAGCGCGACGTGCTGGAGAACGCCCGGTTGCGCTGGCCGGCGGTGAGCTTCGAGGTGCGTAACGTCGCGGTGCAGGGCGTGCGGGCGGTGCCGCAGGTGATCGGCGCCATCCGCGAGCTGGACGCGATGGACGAGGTCGACGTCATCGTGGTGGCCCGGGGCGGCGGCAGTGTGGAGGACCTGCTGCCGTTCTCCGACGAGGAGGTGGTCCGGGCGGTGGCGGCGGCCCGCACCCCGGTGGTCTCCGCCATCGGCCACGAGCCGGACTCGCCGCTGCTGGACCTCGTCGCGGACCTGCGTGCCTCGACGCCGACGGACGCCGCGAAGAAGGTGGTGCCGGACGTCGGCGAGGAGCAGGCCCGCATCCAGCAGCTGCGGGAGCGGTCGCTACGCGCGCTGCGCGGCTTCCTGGACCGTGAGGAGCGCGGCCTGTCCGCTGCCCTGCACCGGCCCTCGATACTGCGTCCGCAGCGGATGGTGGAGGACCGGGAGGCCGAGGTGGCGGCGCTGCTGGAGCGGGGCCGGCGCACCTTCCGCCATCTGCTGGACCGGGCCGACTCCGAGCTGTCGCACACCCGGGCCCGGGTCCTCGCCCTCTCGCCCAAGGCCACCCTGGAGCGCGGCTACGCGGTGTTGCAGCGCGCGGACGGCACGGCGGTGCGCACGCCGGAGGAGGTGGAGCCGGAGGAGGAGCTGCGGGCGCGGGTCGCCGAGGGGGACTTCACCGTGCGCCGGACCGTCAGTGGGCCGTCCTAACCTTGTGGCATGACAGACGGCACCACCGAGCAGTCGGCGACCCCGGACGCGGACTCCGCCCTCGGTTACGAACAGGCACGGGACGAGCTCATCGAGGTGGTCCGCGCCCTGGAGACGGGTGGGACGACGCTGGAGGAGTCGCTGGCGCTCTGGGAGCGCGGTGAGCGGCTGGCGAAGGTGTGCCGCCGCTGGCTGGAGGGCGCCCGGGCCCGGTTGGACGCGGCGCTGACGGCCGAGGAGCCCGACGAGGAGGCGGCGCCGGGCCAGGACGCCGAGGGGGCCGCGGACACCGCCGGCGGTCCGGCCGCCGGGGGCGCCACCCGGGCCGGCGACCGCTGAGGAGCCGCCTGCGGCGGGCAGGCAGTCTGACGCGGCGAGCCGGCCCGCCCCCGCGCCTCCCGCCGACCGCCACGGGCCGACCACCACGGGCCGACCGCACCGCCCGGCACCCGCCGCGGTCCGACCGCATCGGGGCCTTCCCCACCTTCCACGTGCCGCCTTCCCCCGCACCTCCCCTTCCCAGCGCCCCGCCGCCCTCGCTCCTCGCCGGCGGCCGGCCCGTCCGCCTCGTCCGTGACGCCTCCCACATCCCCCGCGGGCCGGGGAACAGAAGCGGTTAGTTGAAAGTTAATCCACTTCGGATACAGTGCACAGGAAGCACAACCCGGAATCCGTAAGGTGGCCCCATGACTCTCGCCCTTGACCCCGCCGCGCAGGACCTCCTCTTCCGTGAGGCCCAGACCGCCAACACCTTCACCGACGAGCCGGTCACGGACGAGCAGGTGCAGGCCGTGTACGACCTGGTCAAGTTCGCGCCGACCGCGTTCAACCAGTCGCCGCTGCGGCTGACCCTGGTCCGTTCCACGGAGGCGCGGGAGCGCCTGGTGGCGCACGCCATGGGCGCCAACGGCCCGAAGACGCTCGCCGCCCCGCTGACGGTGATCCTCTCCGCCGACGTCGACTTCCACGAGAAGCTGCCGCACCTGTTCCCCGCGGCCCCCGGCATCAAGGACACCTACTTCGCGGAGCGCTCGGTCCGCGAGGTGGCGGGCATCCAGAACGCCACCCTCCAGGCCGGCTACTTCATCCTGGGCATCCGCGCCGCCGGTCTGGCCGCGGGCCCGATGACCGGCTTCGACTTCGACGCCCTGGACAAGGAGTTCTTCGGCGACGGCAAGCAGAAGTCGTTCCTGGTGATCAACGTCGGCAAGCCGGGCGAGGGCGCGTTCTTCCCCCGTGCGCCCCGCCTGGAGTTCCAGGACGCCGCCACCACCGTCTGAGCGGTCCGGCATCCGAGCGGTCCGGCAGGGCCGGTGCGGGGACAGCCGCCCACACTCCACGGCACGTGACACGGCGAGGCCGCCGCCCCCCGGCGGGGGGGGGGGGGGCCCCGGCCCGCGCGGCCCGGCCCACCACGGTGTCAGCCGGTGACCGTCACCGTCACCGTGTACCGGGCCTCGTCCCGTCCGGCCCGCAGCGTGACGGGCAGGTGGTACGCGCCGGCGGGGGTGTGCGCCCCGGCGGTGACGCGGAGTGCAAGCTCCCCCGCGCCGGTGGTGCCGTCCAGGTGCATGACCGGTGCGGCCGGCCGGACGGTCAGGCCGTCCGGGGCGGAGGTGCGCACCCGGGCGTCCTTCGCGTGCGAGGCCAGGCGCTGGCCGTACACCGTCACCTCGGTCTCCTCGCCGGGTGCGAGCGTGGTGGCGGCAGGGGTCGCGCCCGCCAGCAGTCCGTGCTCACCGGTCCGGTGGGACGTCGGTGCGGCGGCGGGGCCGGTGGCCCAGGAGGTGTCGGGCTCCGTGGCGAGGCTGAAGTCGAGCCGCCCGCCCCGGCTGACGAGGTCCGCGGGCAGCGAGGTCTGCTGCCAGGACCGCCCGTTCAGCGTGAGGCCGTGCACGTAGGGGGCGTCGGTGGCGGCCCGGGGTGCCCGGATCTGGAGGGTGCGGCCGTGGGGCAGGTGCAGCACGGCCTGCTGGAACAGGGGGCTGTGCACGGACAGGGTGGTGGTGCCCGGGGCCGAGGGGTAGACGCCGAGCGCCGCCCATACGTACCAGGAGGACATCGCCCCGAGGTCGTCGTTGCCGGGCTGCCCGTCAGGGGTGGCGCTGAAGAGGCTGGTGGCGATCTTGCGGACGGTGGCCTGCGTCTTCCAGGGCTTGCCCACCGCGTTGTACGTCCACGGAACGCCGAAGTTCACCTCGTTGCCCGCCCACATGGTGGGCTTGTTGGGCCCGGAGTTGAGGTCGTCCGCGAAGAACGCGTCGAGCCGCTTGTCCGCCTCGGTCCGGCCCCCGATCGCGGTGACCAGCCCCGTCTGGTTCTGCGGTACCAGCCAGCTGTACTGCGCCACGTTGCCCTCGTCGAAGCCGTCCTGGCCGAACTCGCCCTCCTTGGGCGGCACGTAGGCCGGTCCTTCGGGGAAGTGGCCCGCTTCGTCGCGCGGTTGCAGGTAGTGCGTGGCCGGGTTGAGGAGGTTCTGCCAGTTCTGGCCGCGCCTGCCGAACTCCTCGGCGGTCTTCTTCTCCCCCGTCGCCGCGGCGAGGCGGCTGATGGCGAAGTCGTCGATCGCCCACTCCAGAGTGGTGGAGGCACCGGTACGCTGGTGGTCACCGCGGGAGTTCTCGTTGTTGGGGTCGTATCCCAGCCGGACGTAGTCCGCCACCCCGGGCCGCTCGCGGTAGGCACCGGGGCTGCTGTCCTCCGTGGTGGCGCCCTTGACGAGGTACTTCAGGGCGGTGTCGACGTCGAAGTCACGGGCGCCGTAGACGTAGAGGTTCGCGACCAGGGGGACGGAATTGTCACCCGTCATCTGTCCCGTGGTGCCGTTGGCCAGCGGCCACCGGGGCCACCAGCCGCTCTGCCGGGCGTCGTTGACGAGGGACTGCGCCATGTCGCCGGCCTGCCCGGGGAAGAGCATCGCCTGGAGCGGGGCGAGGGTGCGGTAGGTGTCCCAGTCGGAGAAGTTGGCGTACTGGTGGTGCCCATTGGGCAGGGTGCGCACCTTGCCGTCGAAGCCGGTGTAGCGGCCGTCGACGTCGTCGAAGGTGTTGGGGTGCATGAGCGAGTGGTAGAGCGAGGTGTAGAAGGTCTCCAGCTGCCCCTTGTCGCGCCCGGCGACCTGGACGCGGCCGAGCGCCTCCCGCCACCGCTGACGGGTCTCCGCGCGCTGCGCGGCGAGGTCCCAACCGGGCACCTCGGCAGCCATGTTGGCCTGTGCCCCGGCCACCGAGACGTAGGACATGGAGATCTTGGCGCGGACGGTGCGGCTGCTCGCGGTGTCGAAGGTGAGGTAGGCGCCTGCCTTGGGCGAGTCGACCCCGTCGCTGCCGGCGGTGACCTTCTTGCCGTCCCAGGTGCCGTGGGCGGCGAAGGGCCGGTCGAAGGTGACGGCGTAGTGGACGGTGTACTTGTTGCCCTTGCCGCAGAAGTTGCCGGTGGTCGCCGATCCGGTGAGGGTGCGGTCACCGCTGATGTGCAGGTCGGCGGCGGAGTCCCCGGCGAAGCTGCCGCCCCCCTTGACCAGCACCTTGGCCTCGCTGCCCGCCGGGTAGGTGAAGGCGGCGAGTCCGGTGCGGGTGTCGGCGGTGAGTTCGGCCCGGACGTCGGAGTCCTTGAGGGTGACGGCGTAGTAGCCGGGTGAGGCCTCCTCCTGGTCGTGGGAGAAGCTCTCGGTGCGGTTCCAGGGCGTGTCCCCCAGGGCGCCGGTGACCGGCAGGAGCGGCACGTCGCCGAAGGCCGAGCAGCCCACCGAGGCGTGGTCCAGGCTGAACCCGCGGATGTGGTCGCTGTGGTACTGGTAACCGGCGTACGAGCCCTCGGTGTCGGGCGAGAACTGCATCATGCCGAACGGCGTGCTGGGGCCGGGGAAGTTGTTGATCTCGCCGACGCTGTCGCCGCCCTTGCCGGTCCCGTTGAGCGGGTCGACGTAGGAGGTCGCGTCCTGCACGAGGGGCGCGGGGTCGCCACCGGCCTGGTTGGACAACGTTGTCGGAACGGCCTGGGCCGTGGCGGTGCCGCCCCAGAGGAGACCGACCGCGAGCGCCGCGGCCAGGCCGGGTCTACGCCGGATCACACTGAACTCCTTGTCGTACACGATCAAGAGACAGCCACACCCTCGACCCGCCGGACGCGCACGTCAAGGTCTGGGACGTCCAACACGGCCGGAGTTCCTCCGTACGCCGCGCGGCCGTGCCGGGCCACCGGGCGCTCCGCGCCCCGCATGCCGCAACGGCCGCGCCGCCCGCCGCTGCCGGCGCGCCGGCGGGGTGGCGCACGAAGGACGGGGAGGACGGGGAGGCCGGCTCCGCATCCCCGTCCCCGCCAACGTTGTCATGTTCCTGGACTTCGCTCTGACCTCATGCTGTCATTGCCGCTGCCCCCGTTTTTCCAACGATGTACAACGGGACGGGGGTTGTCAGGAATCACCAGACCCCACGGAGGTCCCGTGCGTTCCCGCACCACACACCCCCGGCCGGACGGCAGACGCCGTACCGGCCGCAGATCCCCGGCCGCCCTCCTGGCCGCAGTGGCCTCGACCGCGCTGCTGGCGCTGTCGCCCACCGGGCCCACGGCAGTCGCGGCCACCGCCGACCCCTCCCCCGTGGTGCACGGGCTGAAGGCGGACTACTACACCCAGTCGGCCCCGGGCGCCTTCGACTTCGACCAGCTGAAGGCGACCACCCTCGACCCCCGGATCGACTTCGCCAGCCTCGACGCGCGGCTGGCCACGACGACCGGGCAGTCCGACGACGACTCCGTCCGCTGGACCGGCCGCATCACGCCGGACAAGAGCGGTGACTACACCTTCTCCATGCAGGGCGACAACGGCTTCCGGCTGTGGGTGGACGGCAAGCTCGTCATCGACCACTGGGTGGACGACTGGGAGAAGGAGCAGACCTCCGCCCCCGTCACCCTGGCCGCCGGGACGGCACACGACATCCGGGTGGACTACTTCGAGCACACCGGCGGAGCCAACCTCCACCTGCGCTGGACCCCGCCGGGCGGCAGCAAGGAGGCCGTACCCTCGGCCGTCCTCACCCCGCCGGCGGACTTCCACTACTCCGGGCCCCTCGCGTCCTCGGTGGACGCGGACGGCCGCAGCCTCACCATGGACTTCGCCCAGCAACTGGCCGCTCCCCCGGCCGACTTCACCGACCACCTCCAGGCGGTGATCGGCGGCGCCAAGTGGCCGCTGAGCGGGGCGCACCTCGACCCGGCGGACCCCCGGCACCTCGTGCTCGAACTCAAGGAGCCGGTGGTCGGCGAGGGCGGCACCGCCGACCTGACCTACGACGGCAAGGGCGGCCTGGCCTCCGCGGGCGGCGAGGCCGTCGAGGCCTTCCTGGCCAGCGGCGACAACGACTCGACCTACGAGCTGAGCACCCCCTGGGCCAAGGACGTCTCCGCGGACAACGCCCACCCCGAGTACCCGCGCCCCCAGCTCACCCGCGACCAGTGGCGCAACCTCAACGGTGAGTGGGAGTTCTCGGCCGCGAAGGCGGACCAGCAACCTCCGTTCGGCCGGCACCTGGGCGAGAAGGTCCTCGTCCCCTACCCGGTGGAGTCGCAGCTCTCCGGCGTCCACCGCCACGAGGACCGGATGTTCTACCGCCGCACCTTCTCGGTGCCGGCGGGGTGGAAGGTCGGCTCGGGCAAGCGCCTGAACCTGAACTTCGACGCCGTCGACTGGCAGGCCACCGTGTACGTCAACGGACACAAGGTGGCCGAACACAAGGGCGGCTACGACCGGTTCACCGCCGACGTCACCGACGCGCTCAGGGGTCACGGGCCCCAGGAGCTCGTCGTCGCCGTCTACGACCCGACCGACGCCGCCGGCGGCGAGGACCCGCCGATGGGCAAGCAGCGTCTGGACCCCAGCGGCATCTGGTACACCCCGTCGTCCGGCATCTGGCAGACGGTGTGGATGGAGCCCGTGGCCGCCGACCACACCGACACCCTCAAGACGGTTCCCGACGTCGCGGGCGGCACCGTCAGCGTCGAGCCGCGCGGGGTGCGCGCCGGTCTGCCCGTCACGGCCGTCGCCTACGACGGTCACCGCGAGGTGGACCGCGCCACCGGGACCACGGGCGGGGCCCTGAAGGTGAGGGTCCCCCACGCGCACCTGTGGACGCCGGACGACCCGCACCTGTACGACCTGAAGGTGACGGTGGGCCGGGGCGCCTCGGCGGACCGGGTCGGCAGCTACTTCGGCATGCGCTCCATCGCGGTGGCCAAGTCGGGTGACGCCCAGCGGGTGCTGCTCAACGGCAAGCCGACCTTCATGATGGCCACCCTCGACCAGGGGTTCTGGCCAGACGGGCTCTACACCGCCCCGACCGACCAGGCGCTCGCCTCCGACCTGAAGCTGCACAAGGCCATGGGCTTCAACTCGGTGCGCAAGCACATCAAGGTGGAACCGGACCGCTGGTACTACTGGGCGGACCGGTTGGGGCTGATGGTGTGGCAGGACATGCCGGCCATGGACAACGACACCAACCCCTCACCGGCCGCGCGTGCCGAGTTCGAGCACGAGATGAAGCGCATGATCGACCAGCACGTCAGCAGCCCCTCGGTGGTGATGTGGGTGACGCTCAACGAGGGCTGGGGCCAGTACGACCAGGCGCGCCTGGCCGACCAGGCCAAGGAGTGGGACCCCACCCGGCTGGTGGACAACATGAGCGGGCTCAACTGCTGCGGTGCGGTGGACGGCGGCAACGGTGACGTGGCCGACGCCCACGGTTACCCGGACCCGGCGCTCCCTGACGCCGACGGCCGGCGGGCGGTGGTCAGCGGCGAGTACGGCGGGCTCGGGCTGGCCGAACCCGGGCACGCCTGGCCGGTCCAGCAGACCTACGTGGGCGTGGACGCCGACGCCTACACCGACGAGTACCTCAAGGAACTGGCCAACGTCCGGGCTCTCGCCTGCCGGGGCAGCAGCGGAGCGGTCTACACCCAGATATCGGACGTCGAGGGCGAGTTGAACGGTCTGGTCACCTACGACCGGAAGATCGTCAAACCCGACATGTCCCGACTGCGCACCGCGCAACGGAAATTGATCGCCGACGCGTCACGCGCCCATCCCGCGGGCTGTCCCACGGGGTGACGCACACCGGCCGGCGGGCCTGAGGGATACGGACGACGGTCGCCCGGCGGGGCCGCCTCCCCTGAACGGGGTGGGTTCCCGCCGGGCGGTCGCCGTCCGCCCCGCACTCCCCCCCCGCTTCCCCCGCCACCCCCCTGGTTCAGAACAGCGGCTCAGGACGGGCGTCGGGGGCCACCCGGTCCAGCCCCGCGGTGGGGGGTGCCCCTTCAGGCGCCCGGCGGAGCGTCCAACCGGCCAGGAGCCGGGTGTCCAGCAGGACGAGACCGCCCTCGTGGCGCAGGTACAGGTCGCAGCCGATGACACTCACCACCTCGCCGGCCACCGTGGCGCCGGGCTCCAGCGGGCGGACGGCGGCGGTCGGCCGCAAGCCCTCCGGCGGGAGCGGGTAGCGCGGCATGTGGTCGTCCACCGACGGAAGCTGCGGAACCTGGGCTTCCGGCCAGCCCGGCAGGGCGCGGGCCTGCCGGGAGAGGTCGGTGAGCCGGCCGGCCCGCTCCTCGGCCGGTCCGGGCCGGAGCCGGGCCCGCCGCTTGTGCTGGACCGTGACACGGTCGGGCAGGGCCAGTGCGGCGCCCAGCAGGTTCTCCGTGCGCCGGGCGGCGAGGAGCGGTCCGGTGGACAGGAGGGTGGAGGCCAGCGCGCCCTGCTCCAGGAGTCGGACGCTGCCGCGCTGCCGGGCAGTGATGCCGACCTTGACCAGTCCCTCGCCGTGGTGGGCGAGGTAGACGCTGTAGGGCCGCGGGTCGTCGATCGCGGTGTCGGCGGCGACCGAGCGGGAGCGGTCCAGCGCCGTGCAGTCGGCGCATCGGCCGGACCGGGCGTCCGGCGCCAGGGCGGCGGCGGTGGGGCAAGGGATGTGGCCCACTCGCCGCAGCAGCCCGAGGCAGCACCGGTCGGACCCGGTGGTGAAGGCCAGCCGGGTCCCCGGGCGGAGAGCAGCCGAGGTCTGCGGCTCGGCTCCGGGCCGCCACCACCCCAGGGTCGCGTGGTCCGCCGTCCAGAGGAGCCCGGTGGCACGCCAGGGCGCGGGGCAGGGCTGCATGTCGTCAATCGTCCCGGGATCGGAGGTTCGCGTCCTCCAGCCTACGGTCGTGGCGGGCCCGCCGCCCACTGGCCGCATTCCGGCCGGGCCGCCGGGCCGCCGGGCCTCGCGGCGGCCCGGGTCCGCGGGACCCGGGCCGCCGGGGTGGCGGGCGGCGGCAGCGGCCGGGCGCGCACCGCCGGGAAGCCGCCGCCCCTGTGCTACTTCGTGTAGACCTCGGCGCGGTCGATACTGATCACGGCGGCCTTCGAGGCGGCGTCGTGCTCGCCGGTCACACGTACCCGCACGGTGTGCGCGCCGTAGGGCAGGCGCGGGCTGAGGTACTGGAGGTTCTCACCGGTGCGCGGTGTGCCGTAGTAGTCGAGGCGCTGCTCGGCCCCGCCGTCCACGCTGATCGCGGCGTAGCCGTTGCCGGTGTCGCGGACCGAGAGCAGTGCGAGGCGGGTGCCGGTGAAGGTGAACTCGGCGGTGGCGCCGGCCTGGTCGCTCCAGTGGTCGTCACCCCAGAAGCACTGGGCTGCGCAGCCGTTCCCGCTGTTCCAGGCCCCGGTGAAGGTGACGTGGCCGGTACCGCTGGTGCGTCCGTCGTCGTTGATCCAGGAGGTGCCCGCCCCCGGATCACCGGCGGGGAGGTCCTGGGTGGCGCCCATCGCCAGCGGCACGCCCAGGTCCGGCGTGCCGTCGGCGTTCCAGCTGATCTGCTGCGCGCGGGTCGTGCGGTCGCTGTAGGTGTACTCGGCGGTGGTCTTGGCGTGGTAGACGATCCAGTCCTGCGTCCCGTCGGGGGACTTGAAGAAGGCGTGGTGGCCGGGTCCGAACACACCGTGGTCGTCGGCGCGGGAGAAGACCGCCCCGTCGTGGCTGTGCCAGTTGCCGGGGACGAGGGGGTCGGCGGTGTCGTCGAGGGAGGCGGCCCAGAGCTGGTAGTCCGGCTTGCCGGTGTCGCAGGTGGAGTAGGTCAGCCAGGTGCGGTTGCCGTGGTGGAGGAACTCCGGTCCCTCGCGCACCTCCGGGCACCCGCCGGGGAGGTCGAGGGCGACCGCGTCACCCGAGACGGTCCAGGGGTCGGAGAGCGGGGCGATGTTGAGGCCGTTGTGCTGGTAGGGGTTGATGCCGCTGTAGGCGAGGTAGAGCCGGCCGTCGCGTTGCAGCACCCCGGGGTCGATGGCGAAGTCCTCGGCGTGGTTGGGCGGGGTGAGCCGGGCCTTGAAGTGGTAACCGCCGGCCGGGTCGTCGCTGTCGGACTCCAGGACGAAGAGCCGGTGGTGGTCGTCGGTGCCGTCGTCGGCCGTGTAGTAGAGGTACCAGCGGTCACCGAAGCGGTAGAACTCCGGCGCCCACAGGTGCTGGTCGCGGGAGGGGTCGGTGTCGCGCCAGACCGTCACCGGATCGGCGGTGAGCAGGGTGCCCAGAGAGGGCGAGCGCCACATCTTGATGCTGTCGCCCTGGGTGGTGGTCAGGTAGTAGTTGCCGTTCCAGTAGGTCAGGTACGGGTCGGGGCCGGTGTTGAGCGGGTTGCGGAAGGTCCCGGCCGCCTGGACGGAGGCCGCCGGGTGAGCCCCGGCAGCAGGGGGCGGTGTGGCCGCGTGCGCCTGCGGGGGCCCGCCGCAGAAGAGGGTGGCGAGGGCCGCAAGGACCGCGACGACGACCGCCAGGCGCGCGGCGGGGGTGCGGGACGGGGCGGCGGAGCTGGTCGGTGTCATGGCGGCTCCGTGAGGGGTGTCCGGGCGACCCCGGTCGGTCTCGCGCGGATGCGAGGACGCGGGGCAGCGGCTTTACATCGATGTAACGCCTGCCGCGTGTGCACGTCAACCCACGGAAGTACCCGGCGCGTTGCGGCGGCGGGGCACGGCCGCCCACCCCCTCGGCACGGCCGCCTGCACGCCCCACCCCCAGGGGCGAGACCCCTCGACCGAGAAGCTCCTCCCCCAACGCTGCCCGGTGGCCGAAAGTTTCGGGTTGCTCCCTCAAGACCCTGCCCGCCGGAGCCGGGAGGGACAGAGCATGAGAACCGGCGGCGCACCTCTTGACCCTGAGGAAGTCGCGCTCTTACAGTCCCGTAACTGTTCGCGCACATGTCAGGCCGTCATGGACGTGAACGACCGTGCCACTGCGTCAGGTTGATCGCGAACGAATCATTCGGCAATGGCGTCGACTGTTTCGGCCGGGCGTCCCGGCCGCTGGGGCCGCCTCCCCCGGCACGGGCACCACCGCCCCACCGCACATGCCCGCACCGACCCCTAGGAGACGCCGTGGCCTGGCTCGACTGGACCGCCCTGGGCGGTTACTTCCTCGTCATGCTGGTCATCGGTGTCTGGTCACACCGGCGGGTGGGCGACGTTTCCGACTACTTCACCGGCGGCGGCCGGATGCCGTGGTGGCTCTCCGGCATCTCCCACCACATGTCCGGCTACAGCGCCGCCGTGTTCGTCGCCTACGCCGCGGTGGCCTACAGCTACGGCGTCACCGTCTACGTCTGGGCCTTCGTGCCGCTGGCCCTCGGGACGGGCCTGGGAGCCTGGCTCTTCGCCCCGCGGTGGAACCGCCTGCGCAGCCGCTTCCGGGTCGCCTCTCCCCTGGAGTACCTCGCCCAGCGCTACAACGTCCCCACCCAGCAGGCGCTCGCCTGGAGCGGCGTGCTGCTCAAGGTCTTCGACGTGGCAGCCAAGTGGGCGTCCGTCGCCGTGCTGGTCAACGTCTTCACCGGCCTGCCGATGACCACCGGCATCCTCCTCACCGGCGTCGTCACCCTGCTGTACTGCACGGTCGGCGGGCTGTGGGCGGACGCCCTCACCGACCTGGGGCAGTTCGTCGTCCAGGGTGTCGCCGCCGTGGCGATGGTCTGGGTGGTCGTCGACCGGCTGGGCGGGCCCAGCGGCTTCGCCACCCTCTGGCACCGGCTTCCCGCCGGTCACGGTCATCCCCTGGTGGGCCCCTACACCGCCGGCTTCCTCGGGGCCTACGTCGTCGTGAAGATCTTCGAGTACAACGGCGGCATGTGGAACCTGGCCCAGCGTTACATGGCCACCGACTCCCCCCGGGCGGCCTGCCGTTCGGCCGCCCTGTCCGCAGCGCTCTACCTCGTCTGGCCCGCGGTCCTGCTCCTCCCCGCCGTCGCCGCCCCCGTGCTGATGCCGCACATCGCGAACCCGGAGCAGACCTACGCCCTGATGGCACAGTCCTACCTGCCGATGGGCCTCGTCGGCCTCACCCTGGCGGGCATGTTCTCCCACACCATGGCGATGGCCTCCTCCGACGCCAACGCCATCGCCGCGGTGGTGACCCGGGACATCCTCCCCGCATGCACCTCCCGGGCCCGGACCATGAGCGCCGGGGCGGGGCTGGCGGCAGCGCGGATCTGCACGGTGGTCTTCATCGCCGTCTCCATGGTCATCGCCGTCGAGGCCGACCACTTCGGTGGCGTACTGGGCATCATCGTCGGTCTGGTCGCCGCCGTCATGGGGCCGATATCGATCCCGATGCTCCTCGGCCTCCTCCCCGCCTTCCGCCGCTGCGGACCCCGGGCCGCACTGGCCTCCTGGGCGCTCGGCCTGGTCGGTTACCTGCTGGTGCGCTTCGTCGTGGACGTGTCCTCACAGGCCACCCTGATCGCCGCCCCGCTCATCACCTCCCTGGTGGTCTACGTCGGTCTCGGCCTGCTGCTTCCGGAGCCCGACGTGGAGGCCGACGCCCTGGTCACCGCCGTGTCCGCAGCGGACCACGCAGGCACCACGACGGCGGCCCCGGCGGCCCAGCAGGCCTGAACGCGCCGGTCGGCGTCCGTACTTCCCACCGCCTCGCCCCTCGCCGCACGGCAGCCCGGAGCCGAAGCCCCCAAGGAGTCGCATGTCCCGTCCTGACAGATCCGGAATGAGCCGTCGCTCAGCACTCTCGCTGGGGCTGGGCGCGGCCTCCCTGGCCGGCCCGTTCGGCACCCTCCTCGGCGGACCCGCCGACGCCTGCGCGGCCACCACCGCCCACGCCCTGCAGCCGACGGACAGTGGAACGTACATCTCCTTCACCGCCGGGCCGGACCGCTTCCCCCTGGTCGCCTCGGGGCGCGCCGTGCCACTGCTGGTCAGCGGCGAGGACTGGCCCGGGGTGGTCCGGGTCGTCGGGGACCTGAGGGACGACATCGAACGGGTCACCGGCGTCCGGCCGACCGTCACCACGGACACCGTGCCGACGCGCGGCACGGTCACGCTCGTGGGCACGATCGGACGCAGCCCGCTGATCGACGGGCTCGTGGACGCCGGCCGCCTGGACGTGAGCGGCGTCGCCGGCAAGTGGGAGACCTCCCTGCAGACGGTGGTGGACAAGCCGTGGCCGGGGGTAGAGCGGGCGTTCGTGATCGCCGGCAGCGACCAGCGGGGCACGGTCTTCGGCGTCTACGACGTCTCGCGGGGCATCGGCGTCTCCCCCTGGTACTGGTGGGACGACGTGGTCCCGGTCCGACGCGAGGCCCTGTACGTCCTGCCCGGACGCCATACCCAGGGCACCCCGGCCGTGAAGTACCGCGGCGTCTTCATCAACGACGAGAACCCCTCCCTCGGCAACTGGGCCAACGCCTACTTCGGCCCCGGCAAGGCGCCCGGCTACCCCGGCGGCTTCAACGCCGACTTCTACGCCAGGGTCTTCGAGGTCGTGCTGCGGCTGAAGGGCAACTACCTGTGGCCCGCCGTCTGGGGGCGGGCGTTCGCCGAGGACGACCCGGACAACCACGCCCGCGCCAAGGAGTACGGCATCGTGATGGGCACCTCCCACGAGGCCCCCATGATGCGCGGCATCGAGGAGTGGAACCGGCACGCGGTGGCCGCCGTGCGCGACAAGGACGGCAAGATCGTCACCGCGGGACACGACCCTTACGGCGGCACCGGCGAGTGGTCCTACCGCAACAACGCCGAGGCGCTCCGCGCGTACTGGCGCGAGGGCGTCCAGCGGATGAAGGACCAGGGCTTCGAGGGGGTCGTCACCCTGGGCATGCGCGGCAACGGCGACACCAGCCTGCCCGACGGTGACGGCATCGAGCTCATGCAGGAGATCATCAGCAGCCAGCGGCAGATACTCAGCGACGTCTTCGGCGCCGGTCTCACCGAGGTGCCCCAGGTGTGGACCATGTACAAGGAGGTCCAGCACTACTGGGACAGCGGACTGCGTGCGCCCGACGACGTGACCGTGGTCTTCACCGACGACAACTGGGCCAACGTACGCAAGCTTCCCGACCCCGCCACCCCCCGCACCGGTGGCTACGGCCTCTACTACCACTTCGACTACGTCGGGGCGAGCCGCAACTACAAGTGGGTGGACACCACTTCACTGCCCAACGTCTGGGACCAGCTCCACCAGAGCTTCGCCTACGGCAACCGCAATCTGTGGGTCGTCAACGTGGGCGACCTCAAGGGCAACGAACACCCCACGCAGTTCTTCCTCGACTACGCCTGGGCCCCCGGCCGCTGGACCCTGGACCAACTCCCCGCGTGGGAGCGGCAGTACGCGCGGCAGAACTTCGGGGAAGGGCATGCCGACGCCATCGCCGAGCTGCTCGCCGACTACGGCCGGCTCCAGGCACGCCGCAAACCCGAACTGCTCAACCGCAGGCAGATGCTCGACCCGGCGAAGGGCCCGCAGACCACGGCCGTCCTCACCGACGACCGGGCCACCCCGTTCTCCCAGACCCACCACCGGGAGCTGGAACAGGTCACCGCAGACTGGCAGCAACTCGCCCGCCGTGCCCGGGAGATCGAGCAGGCGCTGCCGACGGAACTCCAGGACCCCTGGTACGAGCTCCTCGGCTACGCTCTGCACGCGACCGCCAACCTCTACCTGCTGCGTGCGGCCGAGTTCACAAACATCCGCTACGCCACCCAGGGACGCGCTGCCACCAACGGTCTCGCCACCGCGGCCGAGGCCCGGCTCGCCGACGACCTCGCCCTGGCCGACCGCTTCGACACCAAGGTGGCGGGCGGCAAGTGGAAGGGGTTCCAGACCCAGACCCATATCGGCTACGGGGACACGGACCGCTACGGTGCGGACGCCTCCTGGCAGGAGCCGCCGCAACCCGACATGATCTTCCCTGCCGTCCGCCGCATCGACGTCCCCGCCACTGCCGAGATGGGCGTGGCCGTCGACGGCTCCGAGGGGTGGTGGCCCCACGAGCAGAGCGAGGCCGTGCTGCCCGCCTTCAGCCCGCACCAGTCCGGGCCCCGGCAGTTCGTCGAGATCTTCAACCGGAGCACGGTCCCCTTCGACTACCGGGTCCTCACCGGCGTTCCCTGGCTGCGGGCCGACCACCCGCACGGCCGGGTGCGGCAGCAGCAGCGCGTCACCTTCACGGTCGACTGGGACCGGGCCCCCGAGGGAAGGACGAGTGTCCCGGTCAGGATCACGGGGCCGCACGGCACGGAGGTGACCGTCCGGGCCGTCGCCGACCGGCCGGCCACCCGCCGCTCCCGGCTCTCCGGCTTCGTCGAGGCCGGCGGGTACGTCTCCATTGAGGCCGCCCACCACACCCGGGCCGTGGGCGGCCGCGGCATCACCTGGCAGCGCCTGCCCCACCTCGGCCGCACCGGGGACGGGATGGAACCGTTCCCCGTCACCTCCCCTCCCCAGACACCGGGCGGGAAGAGCCCGTGCCTGGAGTACGAGGTCAGCCTGCACACCACCGGCCAGGTCACCGTCTGGGCCCACCTGTCCCCCCGGAACCCGGCACTGCCCACCCCAGGACTTCGGTACGCCGTCTCCTTCGACCGGGACACGCCCCAGACCGTCGACGTCATCGCGGCCACCGGGTCGGACGACGGCACGATGAACACCCAGTGGGGCCGCAACACGGCCGACAACGTCAACCGGACCGCGACCGTGCACCGCATCGACCGCGCCGGCCGTCACGTGCTGCGGTTCTGGATGGTCGACCCGACCGTGGTGCTCCAGAAACTGGTGATCGACACCGGCGGCCTCCCCTACAGCTACCTCGGCCCACCCGAGAGCCTGCGCCTGCATTGATCCACCGGTACGACCCCGCCGCCGGTGCCCGGTCGACCCCTGGGCACCGGTCGGGCCCCGGGGGTCCGGTAAGGCCCCGACGGGCGCATCACGCTGCAACCCGTACAGGCGTTGTCACCTGCTGACTGGGACGCTCACCGGCCGTTCCTCGGCACCTCCTGCCCAGGCTGGACGTTCGACAAGTGGCAGCCTCCGCCTGCGTCAGGACGGTGAGGGGGCCGGGGACACCTTGGGCAGAAGCCTCCCCGCCCGCCGGTTCGTCCTCGTCTTCTCGGCCTGGCCGAGGACCCGGCCGGCGCGCGGGACCGGTTCGGCTCGCCAGTGGGCGATGTCCCACGCAGCTCAGAAGCAACGGCACTGTCCCCCTGGGGACCCCCCACAAGAGGGGCACTGGGCGGCGGAGTACCGTGAAACGGTCAAACCGCTCCGACAAAGGCGCCACCATGACACACCTGCTGTACACGCTGGGCGACGTGCTGGGAGACGTCGTCCGGTACACCTCCGACGTCGCCCTCGTGGCCTTCCTCGCCGCCCTCGCCCTGCTGGTCCTGGCCGTGCCGGTCGGCATGGTCTACACCGTCGTGAGCAGCGCCCGGGCGTCCAGGTCGTCCTGACCGAGGTCTGACCCCGACGCCCTCCGGGGCTCGCCGGGCAACGGCGCCCGGCGACCTCCCACCGGGCCTCCGCCGCCCTCGTCGCCCCTGGATCCGCAGGTCAGGCGCCTGCAGGCCCCCTCCAGTCCGCGTACCTGATGCGCTTGATCTCCCGGATGTCCCCCAGCGTCCCCCACTCGTCCTTGCCGAGCCGCGACAGCGGACGCAGACGCGTGATCTCCGGGTGGCCGTCCACCAGGACGTCCTCGTGCACCGCCGCGTGCACCACCCGCCCGAAGACCACCGTGGAGTCCCCCAGGCACAGGGTGCTGTGCAGGACGCACTCCAGGGCGACCGGCGAGGCCGCCACCCGCGGCGGGGCCACCCGTTCACTCGGCTCCGTCGCCACGCCCACCGCGTCGAACTCGCCGACCTTCGCGGGAAAGTCCGTCGCCGTGTCGTTGACCACCTCGAACTGGGACTCCGTCGCGAAGTTGACCACGAACTCGCCGGTGGCCTCGACATTACGGAGAGTGTCCTTCCGACCGGCCGAGGTGAACTGGACGATCGGCGGCTGCACGCAGGCGACCGTGAAGAAGGAGTGCGGGGCGAGGTTCGGAGGAAAGCCGTCTCGCGAGACCGTGGACACCCAAGCGATCGGACGGGGCACGATCACCGAGGTCAGGAGCTTGTAGAAGGCTCGCCCGTCCATCTGTTCCGGATCGAAGTCAGCACGCATGACTGCCAGTATCCACCGGTGCGGAGCAGCCGTAACGTCGTGGCGGCCGCCCGGTCATGCAGCACCACCATGTCAAACGCCTGCCCGTGGTCGACGAGGCGGACCGGCTCGTCGCAATCGTGCGCCGCGCCGACCTGCTGCGGGGCCTCCGGGCGCCCCGGCCGGTCTCATCCGCCGGGCGGCACGGGGCGTGCCCGACGAGAGGGCGGCGGGCTGCCGAGGAGCTGCCCGCCGCCGTCGCCGGCTCGCGGCGTGGTCCCCTCCGGCCGCCGCTGGAACGGTTCACGCACCGCGGTCGGCGCGGGAGCCGAACGGGCTCCGCGTGTGCCGGTACTCCCGCAGGAGGATCTTCAGCATGGCAGGCACACCGGGCCGTGCCGGGCGGTCAGGAGGCCAGGCCCCCTCCGCTCGGCAGCGCCGGTGGTGGTCTCCTCCAGACATACTCATCCGGCGTTCCTTCGGTGATGCTGGAGGTGATGGTCCGGGGCCCGGCACGGCGTGAGCGGCACGCGGCGTCGGGGGCAGTCGGCCCGGGGGAGGCCGGCCTTCCAGCCGCGTGTCCCCGCGCCGCGAACGCCATTCCCCGCTCTTTCGAGGGAACGACACGGCACGGGCCGGGTGCGCGGGCGGCGCCCGGGCGAGGCGTGGGACGTGCTCACCGAAGGCATCGACGACAGCCGCGTCGAGTGAGAACTCCACCACCTGCTGTCCGTCGCCGAACCCGCCCCACATAGTTGCGCGCGCGGGTTATCGGCTTGAGTCGATGTAGTTGCCGCCGCTCTGTTCCAAGGCTTCTCTGGGGGCACCCGGCTTTCCCGTTCATCGAGCCAACACCGCAGCGCCGGGATGCGAGAACCAGGAGTGAGGCATGTTCGCCGCCCGTCTGCACCGGTGGAACGAGGTTCCCGTTCTCGAAGAGGCCGCGTCGCCCGGCTCGGCGCAAGCCGGTGAGGTCAGCGTGGAGATGGAAGCCGCAGCTGTCACTCATCTGGATCTGACGCTCACCACCGGCACTTTCGCCTACCGGCCTGAGCTGCCCTTCATTCCCGGCACGGCCGGTGTCGGCAGGGTGACCGGCGGGGAGGCGGGACTCGTGGGGCGCCGGGTGCTGGTCCGCGGTGCCGGCATCGGTCTGGAGCGACCCGGTACGTGGGCCACCCAGGTGACGGTCCCCGTCGCAGGGGTGCGCACGGTTCCGGAGCGGATCGACGCGGCTCTGGCAGCCACGTGCTATTCGCCCATGACGACCGGCTGGGCTGCGGTCGATCCGGTCGGCCGGATCGACCGCGGTGACCGCGTGCTGGTCACGGGAGCCTCCGGGGGCGTGGGGTCCATGGCTGTCCAACTGGCCGCGCGAGCAGGTGCCACCGTCCTCGCCGCCGTCCGCACCCCCGCCAAAGCCGCTGCCGTACCTGAGGCCGCGCACGGCGTCCTCGTCGGCCAGGGCCCGGACGCTCTCGCTGCGGCGGCTGCCGAGGGCGGCGTCGACGTTCTGCTGGACACCGTGGGTGGTGCCGCAGTCCAGACGTTCCTGCCTGCCATGCGGCCCGGTGGGCGCGTTGTCCTCATCGGCTACACGGCAGGCAGGACCTTGAGTGTCGATCTGCCCACCCTGATGGCCCAGGACATCACCTTGCTACCGATGAACATGGTCCGCCGCCAGGTGCCCGACGATGTCTTCCACGAACTGTTGCAGGACCTGGGCGACGGGCGGTTGGAACTGCACACCATCTCCTACCCGTTCACCGGCCTGGCCGAGGCGATCACCGCCCGCACCACCGGCTCCGCCTCCGGCACCGTCGCAGTCACGATGTGACGTGGCCGCGCCCCCACGTACAACCAGGCCCGCCTTTCTTCGTCGGCTGAGGTCTCGGCGCGGTGTCCGCCTCCTCACGGAACCTCTTCCAGCACCTCCCTCACCGGTCGGCGGCGGCGCGTCGGTTCGTCAGGAGGGCCGTAGCCGAGCCGCATCACCATCTGCACGCATCCTCGCCCACCGGCCGGGGCCGTCAGCAGCCTGCGCAACCGCGGGTGTTCCAGTGGTTGGGTGGCGAGCCCCGTCGAGAGATGCGCCAAGGTGGCGGCGAGGAGAACCCTTTCCGTGGCCTGTCCGGCCGCGAGCCACTGAGCGGGCCCGTCCTGCTCCGTGGTGACCAGCGCCATCTGGGGGTGCTGTTCGAAGTCGGTGGTGGCGCGCTCCCTGCCGGTGCCGCGGGCGAAGTCCCGTGCCGAGCCTCGATGGTGTCTGCTGCGGGGCCCCACCGCCGTGTACGAGACCCCGTCGTCGGTGCCCGTCTCGGGCCCGAGGCCCACTCGCGTCCAGCGGCGCTCGTCGGGATCGCCCCCCTCCTCGGCCGCCGCCTCGGCCTCGTCCACGAGGTCGAGCACCATGTCGTTCTGTCGCTCACCGGGAAAGACCAGCCGTGCTCCCTCGCCGGCCGCCTCTCCGACGAGCGCGAACTTCACCTCACCCGGTATCGCCGCGTCCTCGAAGGGGGACCGACTGGTGTGGCGGCGTGCGACCGCCGGATGGAGAGCTGCCAGGACCACGTCCCCCTCGCCCTGCTGCACCAGGCGGACAGCCGCCACCAGGTCCGGGTCGGACGGGTCGGGAAGCAGTTCCACCTCGCACCTCAGTCCGGCATCGGCGGCGGCCACCCGCAGGTTGAACAGGGCGGCGCCGCATCCCAGGTGCAGCGCCCGGCGGTCCGGGTCCGCGTGCGGCATCGTCCGGCTGGGGTCGGCACGCACCTCTATCACGGAGGCGGCGCGGCGGTGCCGGAACACCCAGGGCTGGGCGTTGTGCATCGACGGCGCTGCGACCGCGTCCCCGACCAGGATGCCGGCCGTCTCGTCCGCTATCGGTTTCGGCATGGAGATCGCCTTCCTGCGTATTCGGCTCGACCACTCACCGGCGGAACGGCGCCCGCTTCCCTCGGTGCACCCGCTCCGGTTCCTGACCGCTCACGCGCTTCGGTTCCTGACCCCTCACGTGGTGTCCCCGCCGACCGAGCACGGTGATCGGCGGCCCGGGCCGGTACCGCTCAGCCGTCGTACCTGCCCCGCACTTCCCGGGTCCCCGCCCGCGGCCAGGTAATCCCGCCTCGCCGGTCCGTACCGACGCCGTGTGCCCCGGGCCTCCGGTACGGGCCGGCCGTCTGCGCGGGCAGTGGCGCGCGGCGGAGCGCCGAGGGGCGGGTAGGGCCGGACGGGGCCGTGCGAGCAGGACGACAGGTCCCGCAGGAGGTCTCTTCGGCCCCCTGCGGCCAGGCCGTTCGGCGCATGGCGCGCAGGGGCGGACGCCAGGAGTCTGGAGAGGTGAGAACCGGAGGTAACCGGTAGTCCGACACAAGGGTGGCGGGAGGTCGCCATGCATGCAGGTGTGAGCGCGGGAGGGGGAGCCCCAGCGGCTCCTCGACGAGACGCGGAAGGCCAGGTCGCGCGGGGGTGGAGCTACCTCGCAGGTGTACTGATGCTGTTCGGTGGCCTGATGGGTGTCTTCGAGGGCATCGCCGCGATCTCACGGGACTCGGTGCTGGTCCGTGCGCCCGACTACACCTTCGCCTTCAACCTGACGGGATGGGGCTGGCTCCATGTCGCGCTGGGCGCCGTGGTGGCCCTGGCCGGAGTCGCACTGTTCCGCGGGGCGTTCTGGGCGAGGATCGTGGGGGTTGTCGTAGCGGGAGCGTCCATGCTCGCCAACTTCGTGTGGCTGCCCCACTACCCGCTGTGGGGAGCGACGCTTCTGGTGGTGGACGCAGTGATCATCTGGGCGCTGTGCACGATGGGGCGGACCAGCAGGGACTGACCGGGAAAGGAAAAGCGTGCGGGGAGCGGCGCAGAGCCGCACGAGGGCGTCGGTGGCCGAGTGTCACTGCCGCCCTTCTTCGCGTGCCGACACCCGGCGGGCGCGACGCCCCAGCTGGCCGCAGGCGCCGGCAGTCCCCGGCCACGTGCTGAACCTTTCGTTGCCGGGAGACGTGCCCCGGGCGTCGCCGTACAGCAGGCGGGCCCGCCCCGGTGTCCACCCGCCTCCGGGCCATGGACTGCCCGCTCCTGCCGGGGCCGGGCCCTGCACTCCACCGGCCCCGCTCCCTCTGCGGCGGCCCCCGCGGCGACCTACCGTCGTGGGGAGTCTCGGTGGCCGGACGGGAGCCTGACGTGAGTGACAGCGAACCTGGGGGACCCCGTCGTGCAGGGCCCGGGCGCCGTCCGGCGACGGACGGTGGACGGTCCTCGCGCCGGCTGTTGCAGGGGTTGCTGGACGAGGTCCTCTCGGCAGGCCGGGAGATGGACCTCCCCGACGTCCTGCGGCGGGTCGTGACGGCGGGGACCGAACTGGTGGATGCCCGCTACGGTGCCTTCGGCGTGGTTGACCGGCACCAGGTCATCACGGAGTTCGTGCCCGTCGGCACGGACGAGGCGGAGGCTGCGCGGATCGGCCGCCTGCCCACCGGGCACGGCCTTCTGGGGGAACTCATCCGTCGGCCGGAACCCCTGCGTCTGAGTGAACTGGGCGAACACCCGTCGTCTTCAGGTGTTCCGGCCGGCCATCCGCAGATGCACTCCTTCCTCGGGGTGCCGGTACGGGTGGGCGGTGAGGTGTTCGGGATCCTCTACCTGACCGAGAAGCGGGGGGACACCGGCTTCACTGAGGGTGACGAGACCCTGGCGGAGCTCCTGGCGGCTGCCGCCGGTGCGGCGGTGGAGAGCGCGCGCCGCCACGCGGACGCCCGCCTGGCCGCACGTCTGGCGGCTGCGACCGCTGAGGTGACCTCTCTCGCGCTCGCCGGGGACACCCCGCGGCGCCTGATGGACCGTGTCGCGGAACTCGCCCGCGCAGCGGTCACCGCCGACCTTGCCCTGGTCCTCCGGCCCGCTTCACCCGCCACGGTGGACGGGTTGGAGGTCCTCGCCGCAGTGGGAGAGGGAGCCGACCGTTTCCTCGGCGTCCGCCTGCCGCAGACCGCGGCCTTTCCGGTGTCCGTCCTCGCCACGGGCAAGGCGGCGACGGTCCCGGATCTGGCGCACGACCCGGCCGCCGAGGCGCCAGCCGGTCTGTGGGCCGGACTGGGTTCTGCCGTCGCGCTGCCCCTGCCCTCCTCCGGCGGCCCGGGCAGCGGCCTGCTGCTGCTGGCCCGTGCCAAACCGGCAGCGGCCCTGCCCGGGATGGAGCGGGCCGCATGGTCCCCGCTGGCCGACGCCGCCGCACTGGCCTGGGAGGTCGCCTCTGGCCCGCAGGCGGCCGGCGAGCCGCCTGCGGAGGGGGCGGAGCGACAGGTGGCCGGTGAACTGCGGAGCCTCGCCGCCCGGCTCTCCGGCACCGAACGGCAGGCTCCGGCTTCCCGGACGTCCGTGCAGGCGTACGACGACGCACGGGTCCGGGCCGGGGACCGGGAGCGCGGCAGCGTGACGCGCCGGTTCCGTCCCGCGACCGGAGGGGACGCCGACCCGCCGCATGCCGAGGAGGGCCTGCGGGTGCAGGTCACCCGAGCGGTGCACGAGGCCGCCTCCCGCCTCGGCTTCGCCCCCGAGGTGACACTGACGGGGGCTCCTGACGACGTTGTGCCCGCAGCGGCCACAGCCGTGACCGTCTCGGTCCTCACCGACGCGCTCTCCCTTCTCAGCCGTGCGCGCCAGGTCAACCGGATCGAGGTGCTTCTCCGCATCGGCACCGGCCGCCTGGTGGCGTCGGTGCGCTCGGACTCGACGGCAGGTGCCGAACATCTCGGAGAAGCCCTCCGACAGGGTCGCGGAGGCGAAGGACAACTCTCCGTGACGACATCGGACGGCATGACGACCGTGCTCTGGCGGCTCGACATCACCCCTGCGCGGGGGCCGGCGGGGGAACGACCGTGACCCCGCCGGCCCCCGGTGCACCATTCCCCGGTGACCAGCCCTCCCCCAGCCCGCGCCACGGCGCTCCGGCACCGTCGAGGGCGCAAAGGGACTGCCCCCGCTCCGCAGCCGCCTTCCGGCGTCACGGCAGGACACCGCACACGCCTGCGCACCGCTCTCCCCGTTCCGTCCCGCCCTGGAGGTCCCCGTGAGCCCTGTGGCACCCCCCGGCGCCCCCGTCATCGTCGGCGTCGCGTCGGTACGCGACCACACCGCGTTGGCCTGGGCAGCTGACGAAGCCGCCCGGCGCCGTCTGCCCCTGCGCGTCGTGCACAGCCTGGAGACCACGTCGCCCCCGGCCAGTGAGGCGGACCTGCTTCCCTCGTACGAGGAGTGGCACCGCACCCTGCGCACCGCCGCGCGCAGGGTGCTGGAGGAGGCTCAGGTCTTCGTCCGCGCCCGCCGCCCCGAGGTCCACGTCTCCGGGCTCCTGGCCGGCTCGCCGGCGGCAGCCGCCCTGCAGCAGGAGGCAAGGACGGCGTCGATGGTGGTGCTGGGGTCGGGCGCCGAACGGCACAGGAGGTTCCACGTCGCCTCCGTCGCCCAGTCCGTGGTCGCCCACGCGCCCTGCCCGGTGGTCGTGGTGCGGGAGCCGGAGCAGACCATGCAGGAGCCTCCCCACCTGGTGGTGGGGGTCGACGGGGGGCCCGGTAGCCGCGCGGCCGTCGACTTCGCCTTCGAGGAGGCGGCGCTGCGCCGGGCACGCCTGATCGCCGTCTGCGCCTGGCACCCGCCCGTCCTCGGCGTCCTCGACGAGGATCTGGCCCGGCAGGACGCGCGGACGGCCCTGGCCGAGGCCACGGCCGGCCGGGCCGAGGCGCAGCCCGACGTCGAAGTGCGCCACGAGGTGCTGCGGGGCCATCCCGTGGAGGTGCTCGTCCGCGAGTCGCGGCATGCGCTCGCCGTCATCACCGGTACGCGGGGGCGCGGCGGGTTCACCGGGATGCTGCTGGGCTCGGTGAGCCAGGGCCTGCTCCATCATGCGCAGTGCCCGGTGATCACCGTGGCGGGTGCCTGACGGTAGCGGGCGGCCCGGTACCCGTCACCCCGCTGTGTGCCCGGTCAGCGCCCCGGAACGGGGGTGTAGACCGGGTGGTGACCGCCTGCGCCCCATGTCACCTCGGATTCCTGTGGGGCGGCGTCGTCCTTCGGGTGGTGCTGCCCCTCGGGGACGACCGTGACCGTGCACTTCGCGTGGTGGAGCACCGCGTGGCCCACCGGCCCGAGCTGCATGCCGAGATGTCCCTCCCGGCGGCGCGCGCCCACGACGATCATCGCCGCCTCCCGGCCGGCTTCCAGCAGGACGTCACGCGCCGGCCCCTCGGCTTCCACCTGGCGTGCGGGCACGTCCGGGTGGCGGGAGACCGGACCGGCGGTCGCCTCGCCCAGCCACTGCTGCGCCTCCCGCTGACGCAGGGTGCGGGACTCGTCGAACTGTCCGGTGTGCGCCGTCGCGCTCTCGCGCCGTGGGCACATCCACGCGTGCACCACGGCGACGCCGTGACCGGTCAGGTGGGCCTCCTCGAAGGCGTACTCCACAGCCGCGGGAGAGGTCTCCGGGCCGCCCAGTCCCACCACGACCCAGCCGTCCTGCGCGCTCGCATCGCCGCGTACCACGGTGACGGGGCATTCGGCGCGTGCCGCCACAGTGAGGCTGACGGAGCCGAGGAGCAGACCGGCCAGCCCGCCGTGCCCTCTGCTGCCGACCACGACGGCGCTCGCCCAGGCGCTCGCCGACACGAGGTACTCGCCGGGGTCCTCCGCCAGGACGTCGGAGCGCAGCGGCACGTCAGGCTGCCGAAGGCGAGCCCTCTGCTCGGCCTCCGCAGCGACCCGCTCGGCTTCCCAGGTATGGTCCTCGGCGCTGCGTGAGGTGGGCAGACCTTCGTAGTACGTCCACCGGGAGGCATGGACGATCCGCAGCGGGAGACCGTGGCGCCGGGCTTCGTCGGCGGCCCAGTCCACCGCTCGGAGCGCGTCCTCGGAGCCGTCCACTCCTACGACCACAGGCGGGTTCATTCCGGCCACCTCCAGGGCACGGGGTCTTCTGTCCGTCCGGCTTCACCCGGCCGGCTGCACGGGCCGCGCGGCGCGGCGGCCCGCACGCGGACCGCGTTCAGTGCTCGGGTACCACGACGACGGGCGCTGCTGCGTGGTGCATCACCGAGTGCGCCACATGGCCGATGTGCGGGCCCGGCCGGCCGTGGGGGCGGTTGCGGCGGCCGACCAGCATCACCGAGGCGCGGTGGGAGAGGTGGGCCAGGTACTCGGCGGGCCGGCCTGCATGTGCGTCCTGGAAGACCTTCACCTCCGGGTACTTGTCCGACCAGGGCCGCACCGTCTGCTGCAGCCACTCGTCCTCCTCGCGCACCAGGGCGGCCTTGCGGTCGTCGCTCAGGATGCTGGTGTCGGCAGCCGCAGGTGCCGGCAGCCGCCAGCAGTGGACGATCCGCAGCGTCTGTCCGCGCCGTGCCGCGGCCTCGAAGGAGAGCGCGAAGAGCGCGTCGTTCTCGGCAGTGTGGCCGACTCCGAGGATCACCTCCTGCTCCGAGGGAGGCGGAGGCGGCGTGGGGCCCGTCTCGCTCACGTCGTGCAGGGGGGCCGGGACACGGACGAGCGCCACGGGGTGGTCGCTGCGCGCCACGGCGGACTGCGCGACGGATCCGATCAGGAAACCGTGCATGCCCCCGAGGGCCCGGGAGCCCAGCACCAGCATGTCGCTGTCGCGGGAGGCCACCAGGAGGGCTTCTGCCGGCGGCCCGGTAGCCCGCTCACCCGCCACCTCCAGTCCCGGGTACCGCTTGGCCAGTTCCGCGGCCCCGCGCAGGGGGAGTTCCTCGACGAAGCGGCGCTCGGTCTCGGCGTCCATGAGGGTGAGCGAGTAGGGCTGGTAGTCCCAGGCGAAGACCAGCTTCAGCGCCTGTCCACCGCGCAGCGCCTCCTCCGCGGCCCAGTCTGCCGCCGCCCGGCTCTCGGGGGAACCGTCGTATCCGAGTGTCAGAGTCCGCATGTGGCCGGCCACCTTCCCTCACTCACCTGCTTTTTCTCCTTACTGCTCCAGCTTCTTCGGGGCCGGTGGGCTCGCAGTAGGGCCGGGCAGGGTGCCTTTCGGTGCCCGACCGGCCCGCTCCCCGGCCGGCAGCGGGACCTACAGGGACAGCCAGCGGGACTCGCCCGGGGCGAGGAGGTGTTCACGGCCTGCGACCACCAGGCGCAGCGGGGCCTCGGTCGAGGCGGGGACCGTGACGCACAGGCGCTGACGGCGGACCTTGACGTCGATGTCCCAGTGCCGGCGGAAGCGCAGGGTGAAGCGGAACTTCGACAGGTGGGGAAGCGGCGCGGGGTCCAGTACCAGGACGTCGCCGTCGGCCTCCAGTCCGGTCAGGCCGCGCTGGAGGAGGTCGAGGGTGCCCGCCATCGCCCCGAGGTGGACGCCCTCCGCCGTCGTACCCCCCTGGACGTCGGCGACGTCGGAGTCGAGTGCTTCGCGCGCCTGGCGCCAGGCCTCGGGGCGCCGCTCCCGGGCGAGAACCCAGGCGTGGACGAGGCTGGAGAGGGTGGAACCGTGGCTGGTGCGCGGCAGGTAGTAGTCGGTGGTGGCCCGCCACAGGTCGTCGGTCAGCCGGTACCCCAGCCGGTCGAACACCCCGGCCAGCTCTCGTGGGGAGAAGAGGTAGCCCAGCATCAGCACGTCCGCCTGCTTGCACACCTGGTAGCGGTTGGTGCTGTCCCCTTCCGCCTCCAGCACCCGGTCCAGGCGCCGGATGTCGCCGTACTGCCTGCGGTAGCGGTCCCAGTCCAGTTCGCGCAGGTCGCCGTAGCCCTCGAACTGGCTGATCACTCCGGCGTGGTGCGGCACGCGCAGCCTGCGGGACACCTCCTCCCACCGGGTGAGCTCCGAGGCGTCGAGGGCGAGTTGTTCGCACAGGGCCCGGCGGCGCGGTTCCGGCATGCGTTCCAGCAGGTCCAGTGCCCGCTGGAGCACCCAGGCGGCGGTGACGTTGGTGTAGGTGTTGTCGCGCAGGCCGGGCTGGTCGGCCCCGGGGTAGGCGTCGTGGTACTCGTCCGGTCCGACCACCCCGTGCAGTCCGTATCTGCCGTCCGCGCCGGGCTCCGCGCCGTCCGCCCAGAAGCGGGCGATCTGGAGGAGCATCTCCCCGCCCCTGGTGTGCAGGTAGGCCGTGTCGCCGGTGGCCTGGTGGTAGCGCCAGACGTTGTAGGCCACGGCGGACCCGACGTGGTGCTGCAGGTGGGAGTGGTCGGGCAGCCAGCGCCCCGAGCGGGGGTTGAGGTGCAGGGTCTGGGACTCCTCACGGCCGTCGCTGCCGCTCTGCCACGGGTACATGGCGCCCCGTCGTCCGCTGTCGGCGGCTGCACGGCAGGCCTGCGGCAGGCGGCGCCACCGGTAGTCCAGGGCGGCCCGCGAGATCTCGGGGAAGTGGAAGTCGAGGTAGGGCAGGACGAACAGTTCGTCCCAGAAGACGTGGCCGCGGTAGGCCTCCCCGTGCAGGCCCCGGGCCGGTACTCCGACGTCCAGGGCCGCGGTGTGCGGCGAGAGTGTCTGCAGGACGTGGAACTGGTGCAGGCGCAGGATGCGGCCGGCCTTCCCCGGCACCTCGAGTCGCGCGCCGTGCCACAGGTGGTGCCAGGCGGTGCGGTGCTCGTGGCGGAGGTCGGTGAAGGGACGGGCCCGGGCCACCCGTTCCACGGCCGCTGCCAGCGGGTCGCTGACGGCGGTGTCCCGGGAGGTGTGCAGGGCGACGACCTTGTCCACCACCAGGGGGCTCCCCGGGCCCAGGCGTGCTGTGATGCGGTGGCCTGCCCGCGTCGGCCCGGTGAACGGCTCGTACCGCTGTGTCTTACCGGCCCCGGCCAGGGTGCGTGCGGCCATGGCGACGGTGACGTCGGAGGTCAGGGTGCGGCAGCGGAGCCAGACGCCGTCCCGGTCGCCGGTGCCGGTGCGCAGTGCCGTGAGGTGCCTGCCTTGCAGGTTGCGGTAGCGCGCCACGCCCGCGTTGCGCACGTCGCCCTCCAGCGCCGACTCCACTTCCAGGTCGCCGTCCCAGCCCAGGGCCGTGAAGACGGTGCGTTGCATCGCGAGGTGCGGATCCCGCATGTGGACCAGGCGTAGCTGTGTGACGCGCAGCCGCCGCCCCGCCTCGTCCTGGTAGACGGCCTCCGTGGTGAGTTCGCCGTGCCGCAGGTCCAGGACCTGGCGGTGGTCGACGAGTTCCGGGCCGTCCGGTGCGAGCCATGCTCCGTCGGGGCGGATGCGGTATCTCAGGGGGAGCCAGTCGGGCAGGTTGACCATGTCCTCGTTGGTCACCTCGCGGCCCGCGACGCTCGAGGTCGCCCGGTCGTAGAGGCCGGCGGCGTAGGTGCCGGGGTAGTGGACGTCGTCGGCCGGGCGTTCCCCGGCCGCGCCCCGGGTGGCGAAGTACCCGTTGCCCAGGGTGCACAGCGCCTCCCGCAACGCCTCCTGCTCCGGCCGGTACCCCTCGTAGGCCCAGGTCCAGCCCGGTTCCGGCTGCTCCGGGCAACCGCAGCCCGCGGTGGGCGGGACGGCGCCGCCGGCGGGCGGGCTACCAGGTGCCGGCACGGTACGGGTCCTTCCGACGGGGTACGGGGCGTTCTCGCCTCCCGCCACGCACCTGTGCGGGCGGGGCCCAGCCCCTACGGCCAGTGTGCCGTGGCCCTCCGGTCCCCGCCCTGCGGAAGCAGGGCCGACCGGCCCTCCCCCCGCCGGCGGTGGCTGCGCACCATGGACGGAAGGAGGTGCCGTGATGAGTGACGCCCCTGTGGCGGACGCGCTCCTGGTCGGCCTGGTCCAGGACGCGGTGTGCGCCGTGTCGATGCACAATGCGCAGCCGTGGTGTTTCCGCCACCACCGTGCCACCGGAACCGTCGACGTCCTGCGGGACACCGCCCGCGCCATGGAACGCTCCGACCCGGACAACCGGGGCCAGTACCTGGCCTGCGGGGCCGCGCTGCTCAACCTGCGTGTCGCCGCGGCCCGTGCCGGGCTCTTCGCCGAGGTGACGCTGCTGCCGGAGTCGCGCGAGCCCACGCTCGCCGCCTCCGTCCGGCTCCGACCGGCCGGAGGCGGGGATCGTCAGCCGGCTCTGGGCGGGTTGTACGAGGCGTTGCGGCGCCGGCACACCAGTCGGCAGCCGTTCGTGGCGGAGCCCGTCCCGCACTGGCTGCTCGCCGAGCTCTCACAGCAGGCGCGGGCCGAGGACGCGTGGCTGGACTACCCGTCGGCCTGGCACGCGGCGCTGGTGGCACAGCTGACGGCGCAGTGCGAGGCGGAGGCCGACCGGCTGGGCGACCCGGACGAGGCGGCCTGGTACGAGCGCCCGCCGGCGGCCGGCGGTGAACCGGTGGACGGCGTGCCCTGGTACGCGGTCGGCCCCCGCCCCGTGCGGGGCCGGGTGCCTTCCCGCGACTTCTCCCGCGGCACCGGCCGTCCGCGGGTGGCGGCCGAGTTCGAGTCGGACCCGGCCATGGCCCTGCTGTCGACCAACGCGGACACCCCGGAGAGCTGGCTGCATGCGGGGCAGGCGCTGGAGCGGGTGCTGCTGCACGCCACGCACCGCGGTCTGGCGACCTCCCTGTCCAGCCGTGCGCTGGAGAAGGAGGAGCAGCGGTGGCTGCTGCGCGATCCGACACACGGCAGGGGCCCGGTGCAGATGGTGCTGCGTCTGGGGTACGGACCGGTCGGGTCCATCACGCCCCGCCGGCCGGTGGCCGACGTCCTGGAGTTCGTGGACTGAGCCGGCGGCGGGACCGGCACATGCCACCGCGTGACGGCCCGACGGTCCGCAGGCGGCTGCCGGGGCCGTCACCCGGCCGCGGCCCTCCCGTGCGGGAACCCGCCCGTGGCCAGGACCGTGCCGTCCGCGGTGACCACCAGGAGTTCGTAACCCTCGATGTCCGCCATCCACGGCAGGGCTGCCGTGCCGTGCACCACCGCAGCGGTGGCGTAGACGTCCGACCAGGTCAGGCTGGGGCCGACCACGGTGGCGGAGAGCAGGGTCCGCGCCGGCTGCCCGGTGCGGGGGTCGAGGACGTGGGCACCGCGTTCGGCGGGACCCGAGGTCGCCACACCGCCCTCGCCTGGTGCGACCGAGGCGATCAGCCCGCCGGCGACCCGGGGGTCGGCGACACCGACCGTCCAGGGCCGACCGGGAGCGGCCGCACCGCGCAGCCGGATGTCGCCGCCCCCGTTGACCGCGTAGTTCCGCGCACCGGTCCGCTCCAGGAGGCGAGCGGCCTCCTCCACCGCCCAGCCCTTGACCAGGCCGCACGGGTCGAGGGCTCCGCCGGCCCTCGCGTCGAACCGGCCCTCGGTGCGTGCGTTCGCCTCTTCACACAGGGCGAGCACCTCGGAGACCTCCGCCGGCTCCTGCCCGGGTGTGAGCTCACCCCGTGCAAGCCGGCTGATGGCGCTCTGCGGCCGGTACGGGGAGTAGACCGCGTCGACGTGGTGCAGCCAGTCGACGGCCTCCTCCACCGCCGCCCTGAGCTGCGGCGTCGCCTCGTCCCGCACGTCGAAGGTGAAGACGGTGCCCATAACGTGTTCGACGTGGTGCACGCCCGGCCCGCGCTCAGCCACGGGCCTCGTCCAGGGCGCTCTGCAGGGAGGCGATGTACCCCTGGCTGGTGTAGCTGGCGCCGGTCACGGCGTCGATGGTGGCACTCTGGGCGCCCAGCGCCTCACTGGTCAGGCGGGGCACCGCGTAAGCGGCTATCTCCTGGTCCCGTCCGCGGCCCGAGGGCACCTGGAGGACGGCCACCTTCGTCAGCCGGCCGCCGGAGACGGTGGCCCGCACCTGCACCGGCCCGTAGCGGGTCTGCACGGTCCGGCCGGTGAAGACACCGTCTCGGCTCTTGCCCTTGCTCGGCGCGTCTGCCCCGGCGCCGCTGCCGCCGCCCGGCGCCACCGCGGCCGGCGTCGGGGCGTGGTGCGGTTTGAGGGACAGGAGCAGGACAACTCCCGCGGTGGTCGAGACGGTGGTGAGGAGGGCTCTGCGCACGGTGACTCCGGCAGCTGGTCGGGGTGGGGGCTCAGAAGGCGAAGGACTCGTGGTGCACGCGGCCACGCGGCACGCCGGCCTCGCGCAGTGCCGCCTGCGCGGCCCGGGCCATGCCCGGTGGACCGCAGAGGTAGACGTCCCGCCGGGCCAGGTCCGGGACACACGCGGTGAGTGCTGCGGCGGTCAGCGGGAGCGAGTGGCCGGCCGGCTCGGTCACGCAGTACACGACACGGGCTCCGCGGCGGGCTGCCACGGCGTCCAGTTCCTTCCGGAAGACGAGGTCGGCGGTGCTGTGCGCCCAGTACAGCAGGGTGACGTCACCGGGCAGTGTCTCGAAGAGCGTCCTCAGCGGTGTGATGCCGACGCCTCCGGCCAGGAGCAGGGCGCGCCCGGTGCGGGCCCGCTCCGCGGTGAGCCCGCCGTAGGGCCCCTCGGCCCACACCCGGGTCCCCGGGCGGAGCCCGGCGACCGCGGCACTGTGCCGGCCCGCGGCCTTCACCGTGATGCGCAGCCGGTCACCGGTCACCGGGGCGGAGAGGGAGTAGGGGTTGGCGGCCCACCACAGCCCCGGGGTGAGGAACCGCCAGCGGAGGAACTGCCCCGGGCGGGCCTTCAGCCGCGCCAGGTCCCTGCCGGTCAGCTCCACCGTGACGACGCCGGGCGCCTCCTGGCGTATCTCCGCCACCCGCAGCCGGTGCCGCCTGGCGGCGCGCAGCGGGGTGAGGACGCGGTACCAGAGCAGCAGGGCCGCGGACCCGAGGTAGAGCGTGTACCACGCCGCCTGTGCCAGGTGGTTGCCGACGAAGTCCGCCCCGTTGGACAGCTGGTGTCCGAAGGAGAGGAAGAGCGCGAGGTAGGTGGCGCAGTGCAGCAGGTGCCACGTCTCGTAGCGCAGCCGTCGCCGCGCCAGGCGGGCGGAGAGCACACCGGTGAGGAGCAGCAGGAGGAAGCCCGCCGTGGCCTTGAGCATCTCGGGGTAGTGCAGGACGATCGTCGTGGCCTGGTCGACGACCCCCGTCCGGCCGGTGAGGGCGTAGCCCCACACGATGGTCAGGACGTGCACGAGGATCAGGCCGACGGTGTAGCGCCCGGCGGCCGCGTGCCAGCGCGCCGTGCGGTCGGTGCCGGCGGTGCGGTCGAGCAGCGGGAGGCGCGCCATCAGCAGCAGGAGGACCGCGCAGCCGTAGCCCGCCAGCAGGCCGGTGATGCGTCCGGCGCCGGTCAGCCACCCGGCGAGGCCGACGACGGAGGAGGTGTCGGCCCACCAGAGGGCGACCACCGCGGCCGCCCCGGCCCACCCGAGCAGTCGGGCGAGCAGCGGGACGTGGCGGGTCGGGGGGCGGCGGGGTGCGGCCCGGTGGCTCGGTGCGGCGGGCCGGTCGGCCAGGGTGGTGGTGGGGAGGGCCATGTGGTCAGCTCTCGGTGGGGGCGTTCGGACCCGGCCAGTGTGTGGGCGCAGCCTCTGAGTTCCCTCAGAGACCGGGCGCTGCGGGCGTCCGGATACCGGATTCAGAGGGAACTCATAGCTCCCCGGCCGGCTCTTCGACGCTCGTTCCTGCCGCGGACCTGCGATTCTGTAGGAACCATGGACAGCCCCACCCCCTCCGCCGCCCCACTGCGCCCGGACGGCACCCCGGTGCGCGTCCTCGTGGTCGACGACGAGGAGGACCTCACCCAGGTTCTCGGCTCCGTCCTCGGTGCCGAGGGCTTCGCCGTGCGTACCTGCGGCGACGGGGCCGGGGCGGTGCGGGAGGGGACGGAGTTCCTGCCCGATGTCGTGGTGCTCGACTGGATGCTGCCGGACATGGACGGCCTGAGGGTGCTGCGCGAGCTGCGTGCGCGGGTGCCGGCGGTGTGTGTCCTCTTCCTCACGGCGCGCGACGCGGTGGAGGACCGGGTGGCGGGCATCACCGCCGGCGGGGACGACTACGTCACCAAGCCCTTCAGCCTGGAGGAGGTGCTGGCCAGGTTGCGGGGGCTGCTGCGCAGGGCCGGCATGACCCGCGAGTCGGCGGAGCCCCGGTTGGTCTTCGCGGACCTGGTGATGGACGAGGAGGCCAGGGAGGTGAGCCGGGGCGGTGTCCCCGTGGAACTGTCACGCACCGAGTTCGAGTTGCTGCGGTTCCTGATGCACAACCCGCGCCGGGTCCTGTCCAAGGAGCAGATCCTGGACCGGGTGTGGTCCTACGACTTCGGCGGCCGGGCGCACGTCGTCGAGCTGTACATCAGCTATCTGCGCAAGAAGGTCGACGCGGGCCGGGCGCCGCTGATCCACACCGTCCGCGGGGTCGGGTACGTCCTGAAGCAGGAGCAGTGATGCGCCGGCTCCGGATGCCGCGGTCACTGCGCGCCAGACTGACGGCGGGACTCGTGGTCCTGCTGGCCCTGGCCTGCCTGGCGGTCGGGACCGGTACCGTCCTGGCCCTGCGGGGGTTCCTGGTGGGCCGGATCGACCAGCAGCTCACGGCCTCGCAGGGCCGGTTCGCCGCAAGCCTCGAGCACGAGCGGCACCCGGACGCCGACAACCGCGGCGACACCCGCGGTCAGGCGGCCGGCACCTTCGGGGCGAGGCTGCTGCACGGCAGCACCACCCAGGCGGCCGTCGTGGGGGACGGTGGCGCGCATCCCGCCGTCCGGCTGAGCGCCGCCGACCGTCGTGCGCTCGCCGGCCTCCCGGTCGACGGCACGGGCCACGAGGTGAGGCTGTCCTCCCTGCACGCCTACCGGATGGCCGCGGTGACCGGTGACGACGGCGACGTGCTGGTCACCGGTCTCCCGCTCCGTCCCGTCGAGGAGACGCTGCACAGGCTGGAGTGGGCGGAGGCAGCTGTGTTCGCGCTGACACTGGTGGTGACCGCACTGGCGGGCGCCCTGTGGATCCGGTCCAGTCTGCGGCCGCTGGGGCGGATGGCGAGGACCGCGCGGGCGGTGACGGAGCTCCCCCTGGCCAGCGGGGAGGTGGACATGCCGACGCCCGTCCCGGTGGGCGACCCGGCCACCGAGGTGGGGCAGGTCGCGGCGGCTCTGAACCGGATGCTGGGGCACGTCGGGGACGCTCTGGCCAGACGCCATGCCGTGGAGGAACGGCTCCGCCACTTCGCCGCCGACGCCAGTCACGAACTCCGCACCCCGGTGGCCACGGTCCGTGCCCACGCCGAACACGCGCTGCGCCGCCCCGAGCCGCTCCCTCCCGAGGTGCGGCACGCGCTGGAAAGGGTGCAGGCCGAGTCCGAGCGGATGGGCGTCCTCGTCGACGACCTGCTGCTACTGGCCCGTCTGGACGCCGGGCGGCCACTGGCGCGCGAGGCGGTCGACCTGACTCTGCTGGTCATCGACGCGGTGGCGGACGCCCGCGCCCTCTCACCCGGTCACCGCTGGCAGCTGGACCTTCCCTCCGAGCCGGTCGTGGTGGAGGGCGACCGCGACCGGTTGCACCAGGTGGTCGCCAACCTCCTGGCCAACGCCCGCGCGCACACCCCCGCCGGGACGACGGTGACCACGACCCTCACCGACGCGCCAAAGACCGTGGCGATCGAGGTCCGGGACGACGGCCCGGGCATTCCCGCGGACCTGCGGGACCAGGTCTTCCAGCGGTTCACCAGGGCCGATCCCTCCCGCACCCGCCGCGGCGGTGGCACGGGGCTCGGGCTGGCCATCGTCGCGGCCGTCGCCACGGCCCACGGTGGCGAGGTGGACGTCGCCAGCAGGCCGGGCGAGACCCGGTTCAGGGTGCGCCTGCCCCGCGGTGACGGTGGCCGCTGAACTCGGACCCGGCCAGGAACGGCAGGCGCGGGAAAGTCAGCCCCGCCCCGTCCACCCCGCCTCGGTCTCGTCCCACTCCCGCCCCCACTCGCGCTCGCGCCCCGCTGCCAGGTGCCCGCGGACGAGCCGGTAGCCGCCGCCCGCGAGCACGGCGACGCAGGCGAACATCCCGGAACCGGTGGCCGAGGAGACCAGGGCGACATCGGTGGGTTCAGGCGGGGGCGGCTGTGTGCGGCCGCGCGCGTCGAGCCACACGGTCACCCGGGAGTGCGCCGCGAGGCCGCCGGTCACGTAGGCCTCGGCGTGACGGAGCCGACCGCTGGGCGTGCGGTAGGTGACCGGCGCCCGCATCGTCGGTGCGCCGTCGGGAGCACCGGGGTCGGACGGCACGTCCCGCCGGAGGTCCGCGGTGACCGGGGTGAGACGGGCCCGGTCGCCGGCCAGACCGTCGGCGACGGCGAGGCCGCTGACGGCCCCCGCCACGGGCCCTCCCAGGGCCACCACGGCGGCGGCGCACACACCCACCCAGCCCTGGACGCGGTCGCGCCGCCGCACCAGCGGGTTGCCCCGATGACGCCAGGGTGCCGTCATCCTCACCCTCCCCGTGCGCTCCGTCTCTCACCTGGCAGGTGCCCCGGGTGGCGTTCCCGGTGCAGGGCCGTTCGGGCACCGCGCGGGGCCGGTCCGGCACCCGTACCGGCCCCGTCCGGCCGCAGTGGCCTGCGTCAGCTGTGCTCCGGGGGGTTACCCGCACCGGTGACGGCTGAGCGACCTGGGGACGGGCATGAACGAACCGCAGCACTTCTCGTCCGAGCGACCGATCCGCGTCATGGTCCTGGACGACCACGAAGTGGTCCGCACCGGCGTCCGCGACCTGCTGGAGGCCGAGCAGGACGTGGCGGTGGTCGGTGAGGCCGCCAGCGCGGCCCAGGCCCTGGCTCGCGGTCCCGCGCTGCGGCCCGACGTCGCGATCCTGGACGTCCGCCTCCCCGACGGCGACGGCGTCACCGTCTGCCGCGAGCTGCGCTCCCGGCTGCCGCAGCTGGCGTGCCTGATGCTGACCTCGTTCGACGACGACGAGGCGCTGCTGGACTCGATCATGGCCGGGGCCGCCGGTTTCGTGCTGAAGCAGATCCACGGGGCGGACCTGGTGAGTGCCGTCCGCACGGTGGCGGCAGGGCAGTCGCTGCTGGACCCCGCCACCACCTCCCGGTTGATGAACAGCCTGCGGGGGGAGGGCCGGCAGGATCCGGCCGGCCCGGACGAGGAGGCTGTGGTGGCCCTCACTCCCCGCGAACGCGAGATCCTGGGCTTCATCGGCAAGGGCCTGACCAACAGGGAGATCGGCAAGGAGCTGTACCTGTCGGAGAAGACCGTCAAGAACCACATCTCCCGGCTGCTGGCCAAGCTCGGGGTGGAGCGCCGCATCCAGGCGGCGGTCGTCGGGGCCCACGCCCACCTCGACGACGGGGCCTGCGCCCCCCGCTCCCCCGGCCCGCCGCACGAGCCGCCCTCCCACTGAGGCCCTCCCCACGGGACCGAACGGCCCCGTGCATCGAGCCCCGTGGCCCCTGGCCCCGCGCCGGTGGCGGCGCCCAGCCTGAAGGGGTGAGGCGACGGGACCGGAAGCCGGGGCCCGTCCGGCCGGCGTCGAGGGAACGAGGTCGCCATGGAAGCGGCAGAACCCGCAGTGGTCACAGTGGGCCTGGACGGCTCGCCGGAGAGCCTGACCGCCGCCCGGTGGGCGGCCGCGGAAGCCGAACGACGGCACGGTGTGCTGCGGCTGCTGCACGCCTGGGTGCTGCTGGCCACCGGCGAGACCGACACCCCGCAGATACGCGAACGCAACCAGGGGGCCCGGGAGGTGGCGGCCGAGGGACTGCGCTGTGTACGCGACCGGCATCCCGACCTGCCGGTGATCGAGGACCTCGTGGGGGAAGAGCCCGAACCCGCACTGCTGAGGGCCGCGGCCGAATCGCAGGTTCTGGTGCTCGGCACCCGCGCGCTGGGCGGCGTCGCCGGGTTCACGATGGGTGACACGAGCCAGTACGTGGTGGGACGGGCCGACGGCGTCGTCGTACTCGTCCGCGCCGGCCTCCCGGAGGAGGAGGGAGCCTCCACACCCCGCGAACCGCGGGTGGCGGTGGGCCTGAGTCTGCACGGCTCGTGCGACGAGGTGCTGGGTTTCGCCTTCGCCGCGGCCAAGGCCAGGGCGCTGCCGCTGCACGCGGTGCACGGCCGTGCACTGCCCGGCTCCGCGTACGCGCCGCGCGGCTCCCAGTCCGACGTCGAACGGCAGGTCTACGAGGCGGCCGAGCACGATGTGGTGGCAGCACTGCAACCGTGGCGGGAGAAGTACCCCGAGGTCCCCGTGCAGCTCTCGGTCGTCCTGGCCAGCTCGGCACAGGTCGCCGTCCACTGCGCCCAGGGCGCCGACCTGCTCGTCGTCGGGCGGCGCAACCGGCACGCCCGGTTCGGTCCGCACCTCGGCCCGGTGGCCCACGCCGTCGTGCACCACGCCCGCTGCCCCATCGCGGTGGTGCCGCAGCGATGACCGGGGCGCGACACCGGTCGGACCCGAGCAGGGCGGTCCCGTGCACGCACTTCCCGTCCCGGCGACGGAGGCACCCGCACCGCCGAGGAGGCGCAGATGAGCAATGCCACCCTGACCGATCTCTACGAGGTCAACATGGCGCTGTCGTACTTGCGGGAAGGGATGAACGGCGAGGCCACGTTCAGTTGCTTCGTGCGTCACCTGCCCCCGGACCGGGGGTTCCTGGTGGCCGCCGGTCTGGAGTCGGTGCTGGACTTCCTCGACGGGTACCGCGTGACGCGGGAGGACGTCGAGGCGTTCGCAGCGGTCTCCGGCCGCCCGGTGCAGGAGACGGCCTCCCTTGAGGGCCTCACCTTCCGCGGCGAGGTGCGCGCGGTGCCGGAGGGACGTGTGGTGCTGGCCGGCGAGCCCCTGCTGGAGGTGACCGCCCGCCTCCCCGAGGCGCAGCTGGTGGAGACCTTCGTACTCAACCAGCTCAGCCACCAGACCGCGGTGGCCTCCAAGGCCGCACGGTGCGTCCTGGCGGCCGGAGGGCGGCCCGTCGTCGACTTCTCCATGCGGCGCACCCACGGCATCGAGGCCGCCCACCAGGCGGCGCGGCTCGGTTGCCTCGCCGGCTTCTCCGCGACCAGCAACGTGGCCGCCGCGGCCCGCGAGGGGCTGCGTTCCACCGGCACCATGGCGCACTCCTACGTGGAGGCCCACGAGGACGAGGAGGCGGCCTTCCGCGCCTTCGCGCTCACCCACCCCGGACCGGTGACGCTGCTGGTCGACACCTACGACACCCTCGCCGGAGCGGCGACGGCCGCCGAGGTCCTGCTCGACCTGGAGATCGAGGAGGGTTCCGCCGTCCGGCTCGACAGCGGTGACCTGGGCCGGCTCGCCCACCAGGTCCGGCGGCTGCTGGACTCGCGCGGTCTGCCCGGGGTGCGCATCGTGGCGAGTGGGGGGCTCGACGAGTTCGCCATCGAGGACCTCGTCCGTTCCGGGGCACCGATCGACGTCTTCGCCGTCGGCACGAAGGTGGGCGTCAGCGCGGACGCCCCCTACCTCGACTCGGCCTACAAACTCGTCGAGTACGACGGGCACGGGGTGATGAAGCTGTCGTCCGCCAAGGTGACCGCGCCCGGCCGCAAACAGGTCTACCGCGGGCCCGGCCCCTCGGACGTCATCGCGCTGGCCGACGAACCGGCGCCGGCGGGTACGGAGCCGCTGCTCCTTCCGGTGATGCGCGACGGCCGGCGCACCGGGCCCGGCGAGGGCCTGGCCGAGGGCCGTCGGCGGCTGGAGAGGGACCTCGCGGCCCTTCCGGAGGCGGCGAGGTCGATCCGTCTCCCCCAGGCGCCGCGCGCCGCCTTCTCGCCTGCGTCGGCGGCACTCACCCATCACGTACAGGACCGGCTCGAACACCGGGCCGGCACCCACGGTCCGAACGGAACGGCAGGAGGATGAGCATGGACAGGGTCACCCAGTGGAGCGTGCACGTCTACCTCTTCGAGCACGAGAGGAGCACCACCGCGCGGGCGGAACTGGACACCGGCACCAGCCGCATCACCGGACACGGCACGGCGCACCGCGCCCCGCAGGACGCCGAGGTCCCGGAGATCGGCGACGAGATCGCAGCGGGGCGCGCCCTGCAGGAGCTCGGCCGGCGGTTGCTGGCCTTCGCCGACGAGGACCTCAGCGCACTGGCCACGCCCGGCACCCGCACCCCGGTGCACCATTCGGGGCACCTGTGGACGGACGAGTGAGACCCGGTGGGTCCCGCAGTCTCCGATGAGGCCCGGTCGGCGGCCCGCAGGGCGCCCGGCCGGCGCGGGTCAGCCGCGGCCCCCTGCTTCGCGGGCGCTTCGGACGACGACCACCGGGCAGGTGGCGTGCTGGGTGCAGTGCTGTCCCACGGAACCCAGCAGCGCTTCGGCGAAACCACCGTGCCCGCGGTTGCCGACGACCAGCAGGGAGGCGTCGCGGGCGGCGTCCAGCAGGACCGCGGGGGCGGTGCCGTAGGCGACGGTGGTCCGCAGCGCCACCCCGCCCTGGTCCCCCAGTGCCTCGCGGATCGCGTTGCCGAGCGTTTCGCGGGCGCCGCTCTCCATCTCCTTCATGTTCACCGGCCCCGGCACCCAGCCGATGGAGCCGAGCATCGCGGGCATCTCCCACGCGAGCACCGCGTGCACGGGCGATCCGGTCAGCTCCCCCTGGCGTACCGCCCACCTGAGGGCCGCCTGCGAGGAGTGGGAACCGTCGACCCCCACCACGATCGACGCCTCCTGGGATTGTCGGTCGGGCATCTCGGCCACCTCCGCGAGTGACAGTTCCGGCGGGGCCCCGCACGCGGCGCGGCCCTTCCCCCCTTCCACAGTGGTGGCCGCCACGGGTCGGGGCCACCGCAGACACTCCGGCCCGGGCAACCTGCGGGCCCGTCCGCCCGTGGCGGCACGTTCACCGGCCCGCTCCGCCCGCCGTCAGCGGCACCCGCCAGACCAGGGTGGTTCCCCGAGCCTCGGAGGAGTGGACGGCCAGGACCCCGCCCAGTTCCTCCGCCCTGCTGCGCAGGTTGCCCAGTCCGCCGCCCGAGGCACCGACGGGGATGCCCCCGCCGTCGTCACGGACCTCCAGGGTGAGCTGGTCGGAGGCGGCGACCAGGCTGATGTCGGTGCGGTGGGCGTGCGCGTGACGTGCGACGTTGGACAGCGCCTCGGCCAGCACCGCCACCACGTGGTCGGCCGTGCGTGCCGGCACGTCGGTGTCGAGCAGGCCCTCCATCCGGATGGCCGGGGTGAAGCCCAGGTGCGGAACGGCCTCCTGCACCGTGCGCGCCACCCGGATGCGCAGGCCCTCGGTGGCGGCGCCGGATGCCTGCTGCTCGCGCAGCCCGAAGATGGTCGACCGGATGATCTTGATGGTGGTGTCCAGCTCGTCGACCGCGCGTGTCAGCCGCTCCCGGGTGAGCGGGTCCTCGGCGTAGCGCAGGAGGCTCTGCAACGTCATACCGGTGGCGAACAGTCGCTGGATGGCGAGGTCGTGCAGGTCGCGGGCGATACGGTCGCGTTCGTCCATCAGGGCGACCCGCTCGGCGTCCGCCCGCCGGTCGGCGACCTCCGTGACCAGTGCTGCCTGCCGCGAGAAGGCGCGCAGCGACCCGATCTCCGGCTCCGTGTACGCCGGGCGCGGCCGGCGACGGGCCAGCAGCAGCACGCCGCGCACCACTGCGCCGGAGGCCATGGGGACGGCCACGGCGGCGCCCAGTCCGGCCCAGCGCCGTGGTCCGGCCGTGATCCGGACGTCGTGCTCCAGGTCGGCGCTGCTCACCGCCTGCTCCGTGGTGAAGGCCTCCCCCAGCACCGAGCCGGCTACGGGGACGAGCAGGCCCTGGTGCCGGTCGGCGGCCTCGCCGTCCGCGACGACGATCTCCAACCGGTCGGCTGCCTCGCCGGCCGGTTGCGCCAGCACGCCCAGGTCGGCGGAGAGGATGTCGCGGCAGAAGGCGACGATCCGCCGCATGACGCCGTTCCGGTCGGCCCCCGACAGGAGCATCCGGGTGATCTCCGCGTCGGCCTCCACCCACTTCTGCCGGCGGCGGGCCCGCTCGTAGAGGTGGGCGTTGTCCACCGCCGCCCCGGCGGCGACGGCGAGCGCCTGCAGGGCGAGTTCGTCCCTCTCGTCGAAGGCGGTGCCGTCCCGCTTCCCGGTCAGGTAGAGGTTGCCGAAGACCGTGCCCCGCACCCGTACCGGGACAGCGAGGAAGGAGCGCAGGGCCGGGTGGTGGGGTGGCAGACCGCAGTAGGCCGGAGGGTCGGCGAGGTCGTGCAGGCGCAGCGGTTCCGGGCTGCGGATCAGTCCGCCGGGCAGTCCTTCGCCGGTCGGCAGGTGCCCGATGAGTGCGGCCTGGTCCGCGTCCGCTCCCACGGTGACGGACTCGGCCGGGGTGCCGTCCTCGCCGATGACGCCCAGTGCCCCGTGCCGGGCGCCGACAAGGGCCACGGCGGCCTCGACCACGTAGCGCAGGACCCGGCGCGTCTCCAGATCCCGCCCCACCGACATCACGGCCTGGAGCAGGTCGCGGTCGCGCAGCCCGTACCAGGTCTCGGCGGATCCGGCGAAATGCCCGCCCAACTCGTCGAGCAGGCCTCTCAGCCGGGCGCCGGGGTCAGGGTCCGCTCCGCTGTCGGCCACGGCTGCCACGTTCTCCCGTCCCGTCGCAGGGCCCCCCGCCACAGTAGAACGGCGTCAACCGCCGCGCAGTCCGGGCCGGCCCCGGGAGGGCACCCGTCACCCGGGCCGACAGGCACCCCTGTCGCACCCGCCCGGCCCACTGCCCGGCCCGGCCTGCGGCGTGAGGCTGGGAAGCAGGGCGTTCCATACGCCCTGGACCGGACGACGAGTGGGGAGCCGAGTAATGCGCAACCGTACGCTCAGAGACCTGATGTCGGCCGCGGTGGTCACCGCGCACCCGGAGGAGGGCCTCAAGGACATCGCCAGGCGCCTGTCCCGCAACGACGTCACCGCTCTTCCCGTGACCGAGGCGAACGGACGGGTGGTGGGGGTGGTCTCGGAGGCCGACCTGCTCCGCGCACAGGCCCGCCGGCCCGACCCCAGCGGACTGGATCCCTCGCTGCTGCTGCCCCACACCAGTCAGGCACCGGCACCCGGCGTCACCGCCGGTGACCTCATGACGAGCCCGCCGATCACCGCCCGCCCGGGCTGGAACGTCGTGGAGGCCGCCCGCGTCATGCAGCACCACCATGTCAAACGCCTGCCTGTGGTCGACGAGGCGGACCGGCTCGTCGGGATCGTGAGCCGCGCCGACCTGCTGCGGGTCTTCCTCCGCCGGGACGAGGCCATCGCGGAGGAGATCACCGAGGACGTCCTGCACGGCACGCTGCACCTGGCACCGGCCGAGGTGACCGTCTCGGTGCACGACGGCAGGGTGAGTCTGCACGGCACGGTGGAGGACGCGGAACTTGTGCCCGTCCTGGAACGGCTGTGCCGCGGGGTGGACGGCGTGGTGGACGTCGAGAGCGTCGTCGGCGGGCCGAGGCTGACGGGCGCTGCGCAGGATGTACGGCGGACCGCCGAACCGTCCGTGGCCAGTGGCAGGTATCCGCGCGACATGCGCGCTCCCCGAGGCGGCACCGGCTGAGGCCCGGTTGCGCCTGGCAACGGAAGGTGAACCATGAAGGGATACGTCTTCGACGGCCCGGGCCACGGTGCCTGGCGGGAGGTGGCCGAGCCGGCTCTCCAGGACGCCACCGACGTCATCGTGCGCGTGAGGACGACCACCATCTGCGGCACCGACCTGCACATTCTCAAGGGCGACGTCCCGGAGGTCGCTGCGGGCACGACGCTCGGTCACGAGGCGGTGGGTGACGTGGTCGAGACGGGTTCGGCGGTGCACGGCGTGCGCCCGGGCGACCGGGTCCTCCTCTCCTGCATCTCCGCCTGCGGCCGGTGCCGGTACTGCCGGGAGGCCGCCTACGGTCAGTGCACGGGCGGCGGGGGCTGGATCCTCGGCCATCTGGTGCACGGCACGCAGGCGCAGTACGTCCGGGTACCGTTCGCCGATCTCTCCCTGCACCCCCTGACCGAAGCGGTCCGCGACGAGGACGCGGTCCTGCTCTCCGACATCTACCCCACCGGGTACGAGGTGGGGGTCCTCAACGGTACGGTCCGCCCGGGCGACACGGTGGTGGTGGTCGGTGCCGGGCCGGTCGGTCTCGCGACCGTCGCGACCGCCCGCCTCTTCTCACCGAGACGCATCGTCGCCGTGGACCTGGCGCCTTCCCGCCTCGACGCGGCGCAGGCCGTCGGGGCCGACACGCGGTGCCTGGCCTCGGAGGATCCGGAGCGGCTCGTCGAGGACGTGACGGGTGGCCTCGGGGCCGACGTGGCCGTCGAGGCCGTCGGCATCCCGCAGACCTTCGAGTCCTGTGCCCGCATGGTGCGGCCGGGGGGTCACGTGGCCAACGTCGGCGTGCACGGTGAGCCGGCGACCCTGCACCTGGAACAGCTGTGGATCCGGGACGTGACGCTGACGACCGGGCTGGTGGACACCCGCACCACGCCCCTCCTCCTGGACATGCTCGCCGACGGCCGGCTGCCGACGGCTCCGCTGGTCACCCACCGTTTCGCGCTCGACGAGGCGGAGGCGGCCTACGACGTGTTCGCGAGGCCCGACGACACCGGCGCTCTGAAGGTGGTCCTGCACTCCTGAGCGTTTCCTCGCGCAAGGTGCCGCCGTCCGGGTCTGCGGGGGCGCCGGGCAGGCGTGGAGCCGGGGCTCCGCCGCTGCGGGCAGGCACCATCCCTTGCGACGACCAGGTACGGAGCGGATGGGAGGTGCGCCGGTGACGGGACCTCTGGCGGCGCTCGTCACGGGTTCGAGCCCGGCGGTGCACGAAGTCCCGCCGGCCGAGGTGTGGGAACGCCTGAACGTGTCCGAGCGGGGTCTCGGAGCGGCGGAGGTGGCCGCGCGGCGGCGGGAGCACGGGCCGAACGAGATGCCGACGACCGCCGGCGAGAGCTGGTGGCGGCAACTGGCGGCCCAGTTCACCGACCTGTTCGCCGTGATCCTCATGGTGGCCTCCGCCATCACCTTCCTGGCCTACCTGCTGAGCAGTCCTCGGGAGAGCGGCACCCTGCAACTCGCCGTGGCGATCCTGTGCGTCGTGCTCCTCAACGCGGCCATCGGCTTCTTCCAGCAGCACTCGGCGGAGCGCACCGCCCAGTCACTGCAGGCCATGGTGGCGCACACCTGCCGCGTGGTCCGTGACGGGGGCGTGGCCGAGATCCCCTCGGGTGAGCTGGTACCTGGTGACGTGGTGCGTCTGGAGGCGGGCGACGCCGTGCCCGCCGACTGCCGCCTGGTGTCGGCGCACGAGGTGACCGTCGACAACGCGGCCCTCACCGGAGAGAGCGACCCGGTGGGCCGGACCGCGGACGCGGCGGGTCCGGGCCCCGTTCTGCAGGCGCGCAACTGCGTCCTGATGGGGACGGACGTGATGTCCGGTTCGGCGACCGGTGTCGTGTTCGCTACGGGCGGTGAGACGGAGTTCGGACGGGTCTTCCGCCTGACCGCCTCAGCTCCCCGGCAGCGCACACCGCTGCAGTCGCAGGTGGCTTCCATGGCGCGCCGGGTGGCGGGGGCGGCCCTGGCCATGGGCGCCGTGGTGTTCGCGGTCCGCGTGCCCGCCGGGCAGCCGCTGGTCGCCACGTTCGTCTTCGCCCTGGGCGTGATGGTGGCACTGGTGCCGGAGGGGCTGCCCGCGACCCTGTCGGTCTCGCTGGCCATCGGGGTACGCCGGATGGCCCGGCGCCACGCCCTGGTGAAGAAGCTGCTGGCCGTGGAGGCTCTCGGCTCGACGACGGTGGTGTGCACCGACAAGACGGGGACGCTGACCCAGGCGCAGATGACGGTGGTGCAGCTCTGGTCCTCGGGGGCCGAGCACCGGGTCACGGGCGTGGGCTACGCGCCGCAGGGAGAGGTCGAGGAGGCCGGGCGGGTGCGGGACCTGCTGCGCACGGCGGCGCTGTGCTGCAACGCCAAGGTGGTCCCGCCGCGGGAGCGGGAGGGCTGGCGGGTGCTGGGCGACACCACCGAGGGGGCGATCCTCGTCGCGGCGCGGAAGGCCGGGATGGAACGGGAAGCCGAGGAGCGGGCCACTCCACGGACGGGCGAGTACCCCTTCGATCCGCGGCGCAAGACCATGGGCACGGTCCACCGCCTACCGGACGGCGGGCAGCGGCTGTACGTCAAGGGGGCCCCGGGCGAGGTGCTGGGGCGGTGCACCTCCGTGCTCTGGGAGGGGCGGCCCCGACCGCTCACCGACGAGCTGCGCGCCGCCGTCTCGGCTGCCGGTGACACGATGGCGGCCCGCGGCCTGCGGGTGCTGGCCGTCGCGGTACGGGAGGTCACCGGTGTCCACCAGGACCGGGACGCCGCCGAGGTCGGCCTGACGCACCTGGGGCTGCTCGGCATGATGGACCCGCCCCGTCCGGACGTCCGGGAGGCGGTGGCCGCCTGTGAGAGGGCCGGGATCCGGATCGTGATGGTGACCGGCGACCACCCTCTCACCGCGGAGGCGGTGGCCCGACGGGTCGGCATCGTGCGCGGCGAGCACCCGGCGGTGGTGACCGGTTCCGACCTGGACGACATGGACGACGCGGCGCTCGACAGGCTTCTGGCGGGCTCCGAGGAGTTGCTGCTGTGCCGGGTGGGGCCGGAGCACAAGATGCGGGTCGTCACGGCTTTCCAGCGCCGCGACGCCGTGGTGGCCGTCACCGGCGACGGGGCCAACGACGCTCCCGCCCTCAAACACGCCGACATCGGGGTGGCGATGGGCGCCTCGGGCACCGACGTGGCCAGGGAGGCCGCCGTGATGGTGCTCCTGGACGACTCGTTCTCCTCGATCGCGGCGGCCGTGCGGCTGGGGCGGTCCGTCTACCAGAACATCCGCAAGTTCCTGATCTACCTCTTCAGTCACAACATCGCGGAGCTGGTCCCGATCCTGGCCGCGACGTTCGTCGGCTTTCCGCTCGTGCCCATCAGCGCGGTGCAGATTCTCGCCATCGACCTGGGCTCCGATGTGCTGCCCGCTCTGGCGCTGGGCGCCGAACCGCCCGAGCCGGACGTCATGGAGCGCCCGCCCCGGCCCCGTCGGGAGCGGCTGTTCTCCGGGGCCGTGGTCGGGCGGATCCTCTTCCTCGGCGGCATCCAGGCGGTGGGCGTGTGCGCGGTGTTCTTCTGGCGCCTGCACACCGCCCAGCTGCCCTACGCCCGCTTCACACCGCAGACACCGGCCTACCGGGAGGCCGTGACACTGGTCCAGGCGGGGATCGTGGTGAGCCAGTTCTTCAACGCCCTGGCGGTGCGGAGTGAGCGGCAGAGCATCGTACGGCTCGGTGTGCTGTCCAATCCCTGGCTGCTGGCGGCGGGTGCGTTCGGGGTCGGTCTGATGGCCGCCATCAGTTACGTACCGCTGTTGCAGGAGCTCTTCCACACCGCTCCGCTGCGCGCAGCCGACTGGGGCGTTCTCTCCCTCCTCGGTGCGTTGTTGCTGGTCGCGGAGGAGGCGCGGAAGGCGTGGCTGCGCCACCGCTCGGCGAGGAGGACGGAAACGGCATGAGGATGATCGTGGTCGGGTGCGGCCGTGTCGGTGCCGCCCTCGCACAGAAGCTGGCGGCCGAGCGGCACGACGTGCGGGTCATCGATCCGCGGCCCGAGGCGGTCGAGCGGCTCCCCGCACGCTTCACCGGCCGCTTCCTGTGCGCCGACCCGGTGACCGGCGGCGTACTGGAGTCAGCCGGGGTCGGTGAGGCCGACGCACTCGTGGCCTGCACCACCGACGACGCACACAACCACGCGGTGACGGTCGCGGCCAAGCACACCCATCGGGTGCCGACGGTCGTCGCGCGCGTCCACGATCCCCGGGAGGCGCAGCGCTACCTGGGCACCGGCATCCACACGGTCGCCGACGTCCCCCGCACCGTGCTGCGCATGCACCGCCTGCTGCTGCACCGGCATCTGGAACCGGAACTCACCTTCGGCAACGGCGAGACGCTGCTGGTGCGTTCGCCGCCGCCGGGCCATCTGGTCGGCCGTCCGCTGTCCTCGTTCGAGGTGGACGGGGAGATCCGACTGGTGGAGTACACCCGGGGCGGGGTCTCCCACGTTCCTGCGCGAGGCACGGTGGTGCACAGCGGGGACCTTCTCACCTTCGCCGTCTCGGCCACGTCACTGGGCCGGTTGCGGGATTTCCTGGCCCGTCCGCTCGGAGGATGACCCCTTCGCCTCGTCCCCTTTCCGGCCGGCGCGGAAGTCAGGCCGCCCGCGCGCACCACCTCCCGCCCCGTCCCTGTTTGTACGGGGCCCCGTGCGGTCTCACTCCTTCCCCGAGCGGGACCAGGACCACTGCGCGACCTCGGGCAGGTCCGTGCCGTGCTCCCTCACCCACGCGTGGTGACGGGTCCGCACGTCGGCGAACTCCTGCCGCACCGCGGTGGCACGGACGGCCAGCCCGGCGACCCGGTCGATGACGTCCATGGCCAGGCGGTAGCGGTCCAGGTCGTTGCGGACCACCATGTCGAACGGCGTGGTGGTCGTCCCCTCCTCGCGGTACCCGCGCACGTGCAGGTGCGGATGTCCGGTGCGGCGGTAGGTCAGGCGGTGCACCAGCCACGGGTAGCCGTGGTACGCGAAGATGACGGGCACCTCCGGTGGGAACAGGGCGTCGTACTCGCTGTCCGGCATTCCGTGGGGGTGCTGCTCGGCGGGCATCAGCCGGGCGATGTCGACGACGTTGACCACGCGCACGGCGAGGTCGGGCAGGTGCCGCCGCAGGAGGCCGGCCGCGGCCAGCGTCTCCTGGGTGGGCACGTCGCCGGCGCAGGCGAGGACGACGTCGGGCACCTCCTGCCCGGCTTCGTTCCCGGCCCAGGACCACACGCCGGCGCCGCGGGCGCAGTGGGCCCGGGCCTCGTCCAGGGTCAGCCAGTCGAAGCAGGGCTGCTTGCCCGCCACGATGACGTTGACGTAGTCGCGGCTGCGCAGGACGTGGTCGGCGGTGGCGAGCAGGGTGTTGGTGTCCGGCGGCAGGTAGACGCGCACGGCCTCGGGGCTCTTGTTCATGACGTGGTCCACGAAACCGGGGTCCTGGTGGGAGAAGCCGTTGTGGTCCTGGCGCCACACGTGGGACGTCAGCAGGTAGTTCAGGGAGGGCAGGGGGGCGCGCCACGGCAGCCGGCGGGTGGTGTGCAGCCACTTGATGTGCTGGTTGACCATGGAGTCGACGATGTGCACGAACGCCTCGTAGCAGGAGAAGAGTCCGTGACGGCCGGTGAGGAGGTAGCCCTCCAGCCAGCCCTGGCAGGTGTGTTCGGAGAGGATTTCCATGACCCTGCCGCCCCGGCCGAGGTGCTCGTCGGTGGCGAGGAGGGGTTCCTCCCAGGCCTTGGGGGTCGCCTCGTAGACGTCCTGGAGCCGGTTCGACGCGGTCTCGTCCGGGCCGACGAGCCGGAAGTCGCGGCGCTCCGCGGTCGCCTCCATCACCCGCTCCAGGAGCCCGCCGAGGACCCGGGTGGGTTCGTGCATGCCGGTCCCCGGCCGGTCCACCGCGACGGAGAACTCCTCCAGTGGCGGCAGCGGGAGTTCACGGGTGAGCAGGCCGCCGTTGGCGTGGGGGGTGGCGCCCAGCCGGCGGCGCCCGGTGGGCATGACCGCCAGGACGTCAGCGCAGGGTCGGCCATCGGCGTCGAACAGTTCCTCGGGCCGGTAGGAGCGCAGCCAGGACTCCAGCTGCCGCAGGTGCCCGGGGTCGGTGCGGACCTTGTCCAGCGGTACCTGGTGCGCCCGCCAGGTGCCCTCGACCGGCAGGCCGTCCACCGAGCCGGGACCCGTCCAGCCCTTGGGGGTGCGCAGGACGAGGACCGGCCACCGCGGCCGTTCGGTGACGCCCTCCTCCCGGGCAGCCTGCTGGATCGCGTCGATGCGGTCGAAGGCGGTGTCCAGGGCCTCGGCCATGGCGCGGTGGACGGCGAGCGGGTCGTCGCCGGTGACGTGCAGCGGTTCGTGTCCGTAGCCGCGCAGCAGGGCGTCCAGCTCCTCCTGCGGGAGGCGGGCGAGTACCGTCGGATTGGCGATCTTGTAGCCGTTGAGGTGCAGGACGGGCAGGACCGCTCCGTCGTGGACCGGGTCGAGGAACTTGTTCGAGTGCCAGGACGCCGCCAGCGGCCCCGTCTCCGCCTCCCCGTCGCCGATGACGCAGGCGACCACCAGGTCGGGGTTGTCCAGTGCGGCCCCGTAGGCGTGGGAGAGCGAGTACCCCAGCTCGCCGCCCTCGTGGAGGGAACCGGGCGTCTCCGGGGCGACGTGGCTGGGCACTCCGCCGGGGAAGGAGAACTGGCGGAAGAGCCGGGCCATCCCCGCGGCGTCACGGGTGACGTCCGGGTACACCTCGGAGTAACTGCCGTCGAGCCACGAGCCCGCCAGCACCGCCGGCCCGCCGTGCCCCGGCCCCCAGACGCACAGCACGTCCCGGTCACGGTCGGCGATCACCCGGTTCAGATGGGTGTACACGAGGTTGAGCCCGGGCGAGGTCCCCCAGTGACCGAGCAGGCGCGGCTTGACGTGTTCGGGCCGCAGCGGTTCGGTCAGCAGGGCGTTGTCCATCAGGTAGATCTGGCCCACCGCCAGGTAGTTGGCGGCCCGCCACTGCGCGTCCAGCCGTCGCAGCCGCTCGCTGCCCGGCGCCCGGGGGCGACGCCCCTGCTGCTGTCGCGACCTCATGCCTGACTCCTCACGGAGGGTGACCGCTGATATCGACGACGACTGGGTTACCGCACGGGGAGATCACTAACTCCGGCTCCTCCCTCCGGCTGCGGACAACCGGGAAGATCTCACCGGGTACCACCGCTCCGCCTCCCGGTGGGCGTCGGACCGGCCGGTGAGCTGCCGCGACGAGCAGCCACGCGCAGGGCGGCAGTACGGACCGGCGCGTGAGGTACGCCGCCGGGTTTGTGGTTACCCACCAGTGGACTGGAGGTGCATGCCCATGGTGTCCCATCCGCACGCCGGCGCCCGCCGCGCTGTGAACCCCAGCACGCCGAAGCGTGACCGCCGGCTCCCCACCCGGCAGGTGCCCGCCGGTGCCGCCGGCTGGACGGCACGTCTTTTCGGAGGACTGCTGTGCCTGGGGGTCAGTGCCGTCCACGTCATCGACCAGAACGGCATCGCCGGCGACAAGAGTCCCCAGTACCTGGCGATCCTGTACTGGATCCTGGAGATCGCCGGCGTGGTGGCCGCCCTGCTCCTGGTCGCCGGCCTGGTGCGTCTGGGATGGCTGCTCGCGCTGTTGGTGGCCGCGGGACCCATTCTGGGCTACGTCCTCTCCCGCGGACCCGGGCTGCCCGACTACGACGAGGACGTCGGCAACTGGACCGAGACGCTGGGGCTCGCCAGCCTGGCTCTGGAGGGCCTGTTGCTGCTCACCGCGGCAGTGTGCATGGCGGTGGGGATGCGCAAGGATCGACGGACCTCCGCGTGAAGCCGTCCGGCCGGGTGGCGCGTCGGCCTCGCGGTCGCAGAGGCCGAGGGCCCGCCTGCGGCACAACGCGCAGCCCCGTACCGGGGTCGCCCTCCGCCGGTCCGGCGTCGTCGTCCCGTACGCACCGAACGGTGCGGCCCGGGAGTGAATGCGCCTCTCCTCAGGCAGAACCCGCTTCCCGTTCGAGGTTCACGTCGAGGAAGTGGGCCGAGCAGGAGATGCAGGGGTCGTGGTTGCGGACGGTGCGCTCGCACAGGTGGGCGAGATCGGCGTCCGACATGGTCCCGCGCGCAAGAGCGGCCTGAACGTGGACGCGCAGGTCCTCCTCGATGGCACCCTGGTTCTGGGCGGTCGGTGGGACGAGACTCACGTCCGTGACCAGACCGTCCTCGTCGAACACGTAACGGTGGTAAAGGAGCCCGCGGGGGGCCTCGGTGGCACCGTGCCCCACCGCTGCCGGCGTCGGCACGTCGGTGTGGGGCTGCGCGGGTGGGTCGTAGGCGTCGATGATCCGGAGGGCCTCCTCCACCGCGTACAGGATCTCCACGGCACGGATCACGATGCTCCGGTAGGGATTTCTGCAGACTTCTCCCGGCACGGCGCCGGAGGCCGGCGGAGGATCGCTCAGGCCGGCCTCGCGCGCGGCCTGGAGGGCCAGCGGGGAGAGCAGGTGACCGCTGATCGCGTAGCGGGCAAGGCTTCCGGTGAGGTGGGTGCGGCCGTCCAGCCGGGAGTGGAGCGCGGTGGAGTGCCGGACCTGCTCCTCGACGACGTGGTCTTCGAAATCGCGGAGGGGGAAGCTGCGCCGGGCCGGCGTACCGGCGGACACGAGCACGGTGGGCACCCCCGACTCGATGGCGTACGTACCGGGCTCGGCCAGGGCGAACAGGTCGGCCTCGCAACGGGCGTCGGGGAACTCGAAGCCGGCGACCCAGCGTACGGTCTCCCAGGCGTCGTCGAGGGCGACTCGAAGACGCTCTGCGAGAGGGCGTAGTTCGGCACGGCTCGGGGTGCGGTGGAAGCCTCCCAGACGGACGTTGACGGGGTGGATCGCCCGGCCGCCGAGCTGTTCCACGATGGCGTTCCCGGCTTGCTTCAGCCTCAGCCCTCGTTCGACGCACGAGGGGTGCGTGCGCGCCATGGAGACGACGTCGTCGTGGCCGAGGAAGTCCGGGGCGTGCAGCAGGTGGACGTGGAGTGTCTGGCTCTCGATCCACTCGCCGCAGTACAGCAGGCGGCGCAAGGCTGCGACACGGTCGTCCACGACGACTCCGCAGGCGTCCTCGATGGCACGGCAGGCGGTGATCTGGTAGGCGACCGGGCAGATGCCGCAGATGCGTGAGGTGATGTCGACGGGCTCGGGGTGGGCCCGGCCGCGGAGGAACGCCTCGAAGAACCGGGGTGGCTCGTAGATGCTCAGCCTCGCCTCGGTGACGGTGTCCTCGCGGATCCGCAGGTGCAGGGCCGTCTCGCCCTCGACCCGGGCCAGGGCGGGAACGCGGACGACGCGTGAGGTGGTGGAGCGGGCGGCGGGCTCGGTCACGGCAGGTCTTCCTCCTCCACCGCGGTGAAGTCGCTGACGTTGAAGGTGTGCAGGAACCGCCCGATGTCGTCCTCGCTCATCCCGTCGCGACGCAGTACGGGGACGAGGGCGGGGAGGTGGGTGGTCCCGGCGGGGCCGAAACACCCGTAGCAGCCCCGGCCGTAGGTGGGGCACAGGGCGCCGCATCCGGCGTGGGTGACCGGCCCGAGGCAGGGGGTGCCGTGCGCGACCAGGACGCAGACGTTGCCGCGCCGTTTGCAGGCGAAGCAGACGCTGTGGTCCGGGATGCCGGGCTTGCGGCCGGCAAGGAAGGCGGTGATGACCTCCAGGAGCTGGCCGCGGTCGATCGGGCAGCCGCGCAGTTCGAAGTCGACCGGCACGTGGTCGGAGATCGGGGTGGAGGTGGCGAGGGTGTCGATGTAGTCGGGCCGGGCGTAGACCACCTGGAGGTAGTCCGCTGCATCGGCGTGGTTCCGCAGCGCCTGGACACCTCCGGCCGTGGCGCAGGCGCCGATGGTCACCAGGTGACGGGATGCGTCGCGGACGCGGCGGACGCGCTCCAGGTGTTCGGGGGTGGAGACCGACCCTTCGACGAGGGACAGGTCGTACGGCCCGGTCCCGATGTCGCTGGAGGCCTCCGTGAAGTGTGCGATCTCCAGGCGTCCGGCGATGCCCAGCAGCTCGTCCTCGCAGTCGAGGAGGGTCAGTTGGCAGCCGTCGCAGGAGGCGAACTTGAACACGCCGAGCCGGCGGCGGGCTCCCTCCGCAGGTGGGTCGACGTCGGCCCTCATGTCACAACTCCCTTACGGTGAGCAGTGGTTCGGCAAAGTCGTAGCCGACGACCGGGCCGTCCTGGCACAACAGCAGCGGCCCGAGCTGGCAGTGACCGCAGTGGCCCGTGGCGCAGCGCATGTTGCGTTCGAGGGAGATGCGGACACGGTCGGGGCGCACCCTGCGGTGGACCAGTTCGCGGGCGGTCGCCCGGATCATGACCTCGGGGCCGCAGACGAACGCCGTGGTCCGTTGCGGAGTGAAGAGCGCCTCGTCGAGCAGGCTGGTGACGACCCCCACCTGGCCGGCCCAGCCGGCGGTGGGGCGGTCGACGGTGGCGGCGGCGTAGGGCTGCCGCCAGGTGGGGAGTTCGCCGGGGTACAGCAGGTCCTCGGGGGTGCGGGCGCCGACCAGGACGTTGAGCCGCCCGTACCTGACCGGCTCGGCCAGGACCGCTTCGATCAGGGGCCGCAGCGGGGCGAGCCCGATGCCCCCGGCGATGACCACCAGGTCGTGCCCCTCCGCGGCCCTCATGTCCCAACCGGTGCCGAAGGGCCCGCGCAACCCGACCACGGCCCCCTCCGGCAGGTCGTACAGCGCTCGGGAGACGGCTCCGACCGCGCGGACGGTGTGGGTGAGTCGTCGGCCGGGACCCGTGCGGGAGACCGAGACGGGAATCTCACCGACGCCGAAGGCGTACACCATGGCGTACTGGCCCGGTGCGAAGGCCGGCAGTGAGGCACTGACCGGCTCCAGCACGAAGGTGACCGTGTCGGCCGTCTCCCGGTGGCGGTCCACCGAGCGATAGGGCACCGGCACCAGGGTCATGGCGTGCCTTCCGTCTGCCGTGGCCCGTACAGGTCGAGCAACCGGGTGCGGGTGGCGCGCAACCGGTCTCCGATCGTCTCGGCGACGAGGGTGACCAGCGCCAGACCGAACGCCGGATGCGCGGTGCACAGGTCGCGCACCGTGTCGGCATCGAACGCCCAGGCCGCCACAGGGCCTCGCGTCTCCGCCCCGAGGTGCCACCGGTGAGGCGGGCACAGCCACGACCAGCCCAGGAGGCCGCCCGGCCCGACGGTCTCCACGACGGCACGGCCGCGGCCGGGGATCTGGACGTCGAGCGCGACCGTGCCCGTGCGGAGGATCCAGAAGTGTTCGGCCGCTGCGCCCTCCTCGAAGAGCCGGACGGCGGCCGGGTGTTCCACCTCGCGCGCGAGCTGCATGAGCCGCTCGCGGTGCTCGGCAGGCAGTTGTGCGAGCACACCTGTTCCGGGAACCGGCCACGAGGTCATTCCGTGGTCCGCCGGTCCGTGGCCTCCCGGTGCAGCGCGTGCGCCTCCTCGGTGAGGTCGATGCCGGTGGGGCACCAGACGATGCAGCGGCCGCACCCGACGCACCCGCTACTGCCGAACTGGTCGTGCCAGGTGCCGACCTTGTGCGTGAGCCACTGCCGGTAGCGGCTGCGTCTGCTCGCCCGGACGGGGCCGCCGTGCAGGAGGGTGAAGTCGAGGTCGTAGCAGGAGTCCCAACGCCGCCACCGTTCGGCGTGGTCGCCGGTGAGGTCGGTGACGTCCTCGGTGGTGGTGCAGAAGCAGGTGGGGCAGACCATGGTGCAGTTGCCGCAGTTCAGGCAGCGGGAGGTGACGTCGTCCCAGCGGTCGGCCTCGAGGGTGTCCCGCATCAGGGTCCGCAGGTCGACGGGCGGCATCGAGCGGCCCATGTGTTCGGCCGCCTCCCGCACCGCGTCGGCCGCCGCCAGGCGAGTGGTGTCGTCGGCGACCCGCCGCGGGAGTGCGGCGAGTACGGCGGCACCCTCCTCGGTCCCGCTCCGGCACAGGAAGCGGTGACCCGCGTCGTCGAGCACCTCGGTGAGAGCGAGGTCGTAGCCGTCGTCCACCGCCGGGCCCGAGTCCATGGAGACGCAGAAGCAGGTGGCACCCGGCTCCGTGCACTCGACCGCGACGAGGAAGGCCCGTGTGCGCCGGGAGGCGTAGGCGGGGTCGGTGAACCGGCCCCCGGTCATCACCCGGTCGAGGATGCGGATGGCCCGCAGGTCGCAGGGCCGGACGCCGAGGAACGCGTACGACACCTCCGGCTGCTCCTCGGCACGGACCGTCAGCGCACCGTCCGCACCGCGATCGGCGCTCCACTGCCGCACCCGCTGCGGGTGCAGGTAGGACTTCCAGGACTGCGGCCCCGCGCTGTGCGCGAAGACGGCCGCGTCCTCCCTCCGGCTGATGCGGTACTGCCCTGCCTCCAGCTCGACGCCCCAGCCGTACGGCAGTTCCTCCGCCGAGTCGATCTCAGCGAGCACGATCGCGCGGTCCCGAACCGTGGGGCCGATCACCGTGCGGTCACGCTCTCTGAGGACCCGCACCAGCGCCTGGAGGCCGTCGCGATCGAGGACCGCCTCGACCTGCCCGTGCGGGCCCGCTCCGGCAAGCCCGGGGTCGGTCATCACCGTTCCTCTCTGCTCCTGGCGGTCCGGCGGGCGAGAACCACCCCGTTCCGCACGTCCGTACGGACGGCACGGGCACCGGCCACGGTCAGGGTGCCAGGTCATCAGGCCGCACTACCGGTGTCCGTCCGGCGTGTCCAGCGGGCAGGCCCGGAACGGACGAGGCGCGGCGGTGATCCGCCCGCGAAACCCACGCGGCCGGGCCGTTCGCCCCGGCGAGGGCGTAGCGTGCGAGATCGCCCTCGATGCGCTCGACGAGAGGCCCCACCGCCGCGGCCACCGCGGGTGTCAGTCCTGTGCCCAGTGCACGCTCGGCGCCCTCGACTCCGTAGACGAGCAGATGCCGGGGACAGCGTCCGAGGGTGTGAGCGAGGCGGACCGTCCGGGCCACCCCCCACCCGTGGGTGCTGCTGTGGGTCCCGGCAACGGCGTGCGGGAGGAAGTCCAGGAGACGGCACCAGCGATGGATCCGTCCTGGACGAGGGCTGGGCGGAAAGCAGGCGTCGACGAGGACAGCCAGGTCTGCGTGCTCCCACAGCCTGATCAGCCTGCCCGGGTCCCCGTCGCTCGCGTGGACCGTGGTGCCCGGCGGCAGCGGGCGCGCGACGGCCCGCTCCCGGACCTCCGCGGCTACGGCGAGGCCGACGCCGTCGTCCCGCCGGAACTCGTTCCCGATGCCGATGACCGCTGCCCCGGTGGTCTCCGTCATCCCTGTCGTCCTGCAGGAACCGCAGTCATGGACGTGGCGTCACCCGGGGACATGTGGTGTGCTCGGCGCTTCGGCCCGCAGACGGAGCGGTTGGCGACGCCGTCCCCGCCTCCGGAACGTGGTGCCTGGCGTGAGAACTGGGCGCATGCCGGCGTTCGGCCGTCTCGCCGGTGCCGGACCTGCCCCGCGGCAGCCGGACCACCGCTCGCCTCGGAGGCCACCGGATGCCTGCCGCAGGGGACGATCAGACGAACGCCGACCGCGAAGCACGCATGACATGGACATGCGCCGCCTACCTGGCACGCGGCCTCCTTCGCCGCATACTCGTCGCCATTCGGTGTCTCCATGCTGTCCTCCTGACAGGCCGACGCTGCCGGAGCCGGCATTGTCGACGCGCGCGGTGTTCTGCCTCCGCAGCGAGGCGGAGAGGGCTTCCGCAGGCTGCAGCCCACGAACCCGGGAAGCCCGGGAGTCACCCGATGGCCTGCTCACCGGGCGCCCCGAGGCCGCTGGTCTTCGCAGCACGCCTGATCCGGTCCCGCACTGCCGCGGCGGAAGACCGGCCTCTCGCTTCCGGCCGGCGGGCCGACGGCCGCCAGCGCCTTGTTCACCGCTGCCTCCAGAGAACCTCCCGTGTCGACGTCTTCGGCTTCCGGCCACGGCGACTCCCTGGCCGCCATGACGGTGGCGATGTCCCGGTCGGCGTCGGAGGGACCGGGGGCACGCCTGCGCAGGCGCGCCGCCGACACGTCGCTGGACACGTGGCAGTGCAGGGCCACCAGGTCGGCGCCGGCGCGTTCGGCCACCTGCGCCGCCGCCTCCCGCTGTCGGGCATCGGACCAGCTGGCGTCCAGGACGACGGATTCACCGGCGGACAGCAGGGTGGCTGCACGGTCGAGCAGGGTGGCGTACGTCCTGGCCGTCCACTCCGGGGTGTAGAGGCCCTCACCGTAGCGAGCCGCCGCAGACCGCTCCGGGGGAATGCCGGCCAGCTCCTTGCGGAGGCGGTCGCTGCTGAGGAGTGCGGCCCCCAGCCGGTTCGCCAGCGCACCGGAGAGGGTGGACTTCCCACTCCCCGGCAGTCCGCCGACCAGCGTCAGACGGACCGCCGAGGTACGCAGGTGACGCAGGGTCGTCGAAATCAGCCGTCGCGACGACACCTCCGCTCCGGGCGCGCCCTGGCCCGCCTGGATCAGGGAGACCTTGGCACGCACGAACGCGCGGTAGGCGACGTAGTGGTGCCACAGGGACGGAGGCGCGGGGTCCCCCGAGTACTCGCAGTACCGGGCGAGGTAGTGCGCAGCCGCCTCCGGAGCTCCGAGCTGTTCCAGGTCCATGGCGAGGAAGGCGGCGTCGTCGAGACCGTCGACGTAGCGGAGGCGGTCGTCGAACTCCAGACAGTCCAGGATCCGGGGGCCGTCATCGAGGCAGAAGATGTCCTCCGCGAGCAGGTCCCCGTGCCCGTCGACGACCCGTCCCTGCTCGATCCTCGTGTCGAACAGGGGCCGGCGGCCGGCGAGATAGCGGCGCACCAGCCCTTCGGCCTCCGCCACCCCGTCGGGCGGAGTGCCGTCTTCGGCCAGGGCCCGGACCTGGGCGAAGCTCGCCTCCCAGCGTGCGGACAGGGCGTCTCGCGTCCCCTCCGCGTCCACCTCCGCGCCGCGGGGCGCACCCGCGTGGAGTACCGCGAGCAGTCTGGCTACGAGCCGCAGCGCCTCGTCGACGGCCGCCCCCTCGCGCACGAGGCGGGAGAGGCGACGTTCCGCGGGCATGCGGCGCATCACCACGAGAGGCTCGGGCGCCTCGCCGTCGGGGCTGTGGAACTCCCCGACGCCGAGGTAGACGTCCGGGGCGAGGCGGCGGTTGAGGCGGAGTTCCTGCTCGCACGCTGTCCGCCGCGCCGCAACCGTCGTGTAGTCGAGGAAGCCCAGGTCCACCGGCTTCTTGACCTTGTAGGCACGGTCTCCGACGAAGATCACCACCGCCGTGTGGGTCTCGACCACCTCGGCGCGCGGGAGCGTGGAGGGCCCCGGGACGTCGCCGGGTCGGGGGCCGGCGGTCCGTCCGGGTGAGTCGGCGGGGCCGACGGTCGGCTCTCGTTCCATGGCGACCTCCGTCCGGTCGAAGCCGGGTCACAGCCAACACCGACCTGGCACCGCCCCCAGGGTGGTTGCGGTGCGGGACCGGCCAGGGGACGTACTGGTCGACGCCTCCGAGCGCCCGGGCCCGCGAGCACGTATCGAGGAGTACCTCAGATCCCTGCACGGCGCATGTGCGCTGCGGAGGTGTGGTGCCTCCGCTCCCCGCCCCCCGCGCTGCCGGGGTGATCACATGGGCGGCGTGTCCGCCGGGGGCGGAGCAGCCTGCCCACGGATCGACGGTGCGCCCCGATCGCAAGGGGACGGCTTCGGGAGCCCCGCACGTGCGAGGCGGCTGCGTCACCTCCCCACGCGCAGGTTGGGCGGGAGGCGACGGCGACCGACGTCGTGATCCGCTACGACGCCGCAAGGCCGGTGCCGGTGGTCAGCGTCGTTCGCGTCGTCCACACGTGGCCCTCCCCGGGTGGCCTCACTCGTAGACGCGGGCCGCGCAGAGCTGCCAGGCCACGGAGGACCAGCTCACCACTTCGATCGGCGAGCCGTCCGGGAACACTTGTGAGCTGCCGAGGTGGGACTCCAGCCATGCCTCCCACGAGTCCAGGAATCCCGTCATCGAGCCGCTCGCCCAGCCACCGCCGTCCCCGGCCCACAGCCCCCGGGCCACCCTGTCCTCCGTCCAAGCGCGGTCCCGGGCGTAGTCGGCCGCCAGCGCCTGCAACAGGACTCGCAGCGCCCCGGGAGAAGCGACCGGCAGTTCCTCGCCAAGGGGCGCGGGCTCGGCGGGCCCGGCCGACGGGGCGTCCAACGCGCCCAGCAACTGGTCGGCCAGGCCTGGCCAACCGGGCTCCGGGCCCCGTTCAGGAAGGGTGCCGGCCCAGCGGAGCAGCACGTCGTCGATCTCCGGGGCGTCGGCTCCGAGGCCCTCGAAGTGCCTGATGAGGCACCGCAGCAGAGCACGAAAGTCCTCGCCGGTCTCCACCGTGTTCGTCATCGGCGCGAGGCTAGGGCTACAGAACCGGGTTCGTCGACTGGGTATCAGTCCGGTCGAAAGGCCCGCCTCTCGGCGCCTGCAGGAGAGGACGGTCCGGCTCATCTCCGGCACGCCCTGGCCCCGTCGGTCCCCCCTCGAAGGCGTCGCGCGGCCTGGCCCCCGCGCACCGCGCAGCCCGGAGCCGGCGGGCGGTGGCGAGGGCTTCGTGGACCGACCTGGGTCAGGGAACCTCAAGGGCACCGGCATGCGCACAGGGGCGGCGTTGCCGGGTGACGGCGCGGTCGGCCGTGCACGTCGGTGCACCCTTCGACCCGGCGGCCGGGCCGGCGAGGTCCGGCCTCTCGACCTGCGCGGAGGCCGCTACGGCCGTGCGCCGGGGATGTACTGGTCGGCCCAGGCACTGATGATGTGGGCGGCCCGCTGCGCTTGTCCGCGTGCGGTCAGAAGATGGTCTGCTCCCTCGAGGGCCACGAAGCTTCGCGGGTGTCGTGCCTCGCGGAAGATCTCCCCGGCGTTGTCGATGTCGACGGTCTGGTCGGTGGGCGAGTGCAGGACCAGCAGCGGCAGATCCAACTCGCCGATCCGGTCGCGCAGGTGGGCATGGTGGACGTCTTCGACGAAGGCGCGTTTGAGGACCAGGGTCCTCCCGCCGACGAACCACTCGTGCTCCCCTTCGCTGAGGACACGGTCCATGACGGCGTCGTACTGCCGCTCGACGTGACTGGGGTCGATGGGCGCCCCGATGGTGGCGATCGCACGGACGCCGGTGATCTCGGCCGCTGCGGCCAGAACGGCGGCCCCGCCCCATGAGTGCCCCACCAGCAGGTCGACCGGGGTTCCCCGATCCGCCATCAGGGCTGCCGCACGGACCGTGTCCTGAACCTTGACAGTGAAGGATCCGTCCCCCCAGTCGCCGTCGGAGTCCGCGATGCCGAGATTGTCGTAGCGCAGCATCCCGATTCCCTCGCGGGCCAGCTGCTTACTGACGCGCGAGGCGGCCGGCGAGTCCTTTCCGAGGGTGAAGCCGTGAACGAAAAGGCCCCAGCCTCGGATCTCACCGTCCGGCAGGTCGATCGCTCCGGCCAGTTCGGGGCCGACGACACTGGGGAATCTCACTTTTTCGGTCATGTGGTGATCACCTGGATATCAACTGTTCATGGGGGTTGATGGAATACGGGAGACGAGGGGCGCCGACCCGCGTCACGCATGTCCTGCGGTCGGGAGAGCGGTGGGTGCGGTGCTTGCCACTGCCGGCGTGTCAGGCGATCGGTTCCTGCGCGGAGGCCGGCTCGGCGGTGAGCAGAGCAGTGATCTCCTCGGCGAGCTGCGGGCCGAGTTCGCCCCAGCCGTCCTTGTAGCCGTAGACGCTGAGCAGGCTGCGGGCCTCGTAGTCGCCGTTCAGTATCTCGATGTCGGTGGCTGTGATGAGCGCGGGGTGGGCGACGCCGACAGCTGCCGAGATCTTCATCAGCTCCTTGCGCAGCGTGCGCAGGTAGACGGCGGCCCGGGTGGCCTTCGACGTCGGGTCCAGGCCGCGGGCCAGCCTCGGGTTCTGGGTGGCGATGCCTGTGGGGCACTTGTCGGTGTGGCACTTCTGCGCCTGGATGCAGCCGATGGAGAGCATCGCCTCGCGCGCCACGTTGATCATGTCGGCCCCCAGGGCGAAGGCGACCGCGGCGTTCTCGGGCAGGCCGAGCTTGCCGGAGGCGATGAAGGTCAGCTCATCGGTCAGCCCCAGCTCGGCGAAGGTGCCGTAGACCCGGGAGAAGCCCATCCGGAAGGGCAGCGACACCGAGTCGGCGAAGGTCAGCGGCGCCGCCCCGGTACCGCCCTCGCCGCCGTCGACGGTCACGAAGTCGACACCGCGGTCGCCATGCGCCATCAGCGTGGCCAGCTCCTGCCAGAAGTCCATCTCCCCGACCGCGCTCTTGATCCCGACCGGCAGGCCGGTCTCGGTGGCGAGCAGTTCGACGAAGTCGAGCATCGAGTCGACGTCGCTGAACGCGGTGTGCCGCGACGGGGAGGCACAGTCCTCACCGACCGGGATGCCGCGGATCCCGGCGATCTGCGGGGTGACCTTCGCGCCCGGCAGCATCCCGCCCAGTCCTGGCTTGGCGCCCTGGGAGAGCTTGATCTCTATCGCCTTGACCGGGGCGCCGGCGACCACGTCCCTGAGCTTGTCGATGTTGAAGCTGCCGTCCTCGTCACGGCAGCCGAAGTACGACGTACCGATCTGAAGGACGAGGTCGCCGCCGTTGCGGTGGTACGGCGAGAGGCCGCCTTCCCCGGTGTTCTGCATCGCGCCCGCCAGCGCGGCCCCCTTGTTGAGCGCCGTGATCGCCGCCCCCGAGAGCGATCCGAAGCTCATCGCCGAGATGTTCACCACGCTCGCCGGCCGGAACGCCTTGGCGCGCCCGCGCGGCCCGCCCAGCACCTTGGCCGACGGCAGAGGGGCCTGCGGGTCGTGCACGTCGGGCAGCGTGCCGGCGAACGTGCGGTGCTTGAAGTAGGCGTGCCCCTGCATGTGCTCGACGTCGTTGTCGGTTCCGAACCCGAAGTAGTTGTTCTCCCCCTTCGCCGACGCGTAGATCCAGGTGCGCTGGTCGCGGCTGAACGGGCGCTCCTCGTCGTTGGAGGTCACGATGTACTGGCGCAGCTCCGGCCCGATCGCCTCCAGCAGGTACCGGGCGTGCCCCACCACGGGGAAGTTCCGGAGCAGTGCGTGCTTCTTCTGGACGAGGTCGCGGGCTGCCACCGCTGCCAGTCCTGCCGCGGTGGCCGCAGCGATACTCCGGACGCGCATGAACGTTCCTCTCCTCGGTGCTCGACTCCATCGCCGTGCGGTGGGGTCATGTGTCGGACGTCAGGCGGCGGGCACGACCAAGCGGGCGTCAGCGTCCGTCGGCGAACGCGAGATGTGATCCAACCCGAGATGTGATCTTAGGAACCCGCGCGGACAGGCATGTCACCAGGGTCGTCGTACAGGGTGGCCGGCCCGGCGGCGGGAGCCCGTGACGGGGCCGGCCGGCTGTGTCCGGCGATGACCGCGCCGGCAAGGACGGAGGAGGCGCGGAGCTGCGACGACCGGCTGCGGTCCGCTCGGCGACGTGCCGCGCTCGTCGTCGAGGCGGTACCGATGGCCTCGTACAGGCGGCCACGACGGAAGAGGGCCGACCTCGTAGTCGGCCGCGCCGGATGGGCGCGCGGGCGGGGCGGGTGAGGCGGGCCGCCCCTTGAACTCGGCGACCTGCGCAGGATCGGGGCGAACCGGTCAGCCGACGGCATACGTCGTCAGCACGGCCGTGCGCGAGTGCACCTACCTGTCCGAGCTCCAGGACCGCGCGACGCTCCGAACTCCGTACTGCGGTAGGGTCCCTGCCATGTCCTACATGTTCGTCCGTCTTCGGGCCGCCTGAGACGACGTCGGCGCCGCAGCCGTCCAGCGGCCGGCCCCCGCCGAGGAACCCGCAGCAGACCGTGCCCGTCTCACGGCAGGTCCTGCGCGTGGCACTCGGCCCCGACGTCGACGCGCACCGCGACCGGTGAGCGCCGCCACCCCGCGTACCGCCCTGACCGGGTGGTGCGCGCCGGTCGGCCGCTGCCCTCGGTCTGCGTGCGCCCGGTCATGGAACGCGTCGCGCCCGGTGGCAGACGCGTCCGTCTCCCCTCTCACGTTTCGGCGGCGCACCGCGTCGGCAGCGACCCGTCGGGCGCTGCCCGTCCGCGCCGCCACAGGACATTGGATCTGACCCGAATGACATCTCTTCCCAGCAACTCCCGTCGCCCGCGCACGGCCCGCGAAACGGGTGCGACGTTCGTGCTCGTGCACGGCGTGTGCAGCAGTTCGCTGATGTGGGCTCCCGTCCAGCGCGAGCTGGCGCTGCTCGGCCACCGCAGCCTCGCCGTGGACCTGCCGGGACATGGCTTCGACGCGCAGTTCCCGGTGGCCTACCAGGCACCGCAGGACCTCGGGGCGTGGGCAGCGGAACCGTCCGCGCTGGCCGGGGTCACCCTGCGGGACAACGTCGACGCGGTCGTCGACGTCGTCCGGCGGGTGGCCGAGCACGGGCCGGTGGTCCTGGTGGGTGCCAGCCTCGGCGGGACCACCGTCACCGGCGTGGGCAACACGGTCCCCGAGCTGGTGAACCGACTCGTCTACCTCTCCGGCTGGTCGTGCGTGGAGCGTTCCAACCCCATCGAGTACATGCAGGAGCCCGAGTTCGCGGACAACCTGATGGGCCCTCTGGCCGCGCTGAACGTCGGTGACCCCGTCGCGCTCGGTGTCGGCCGGGCGAACTACCGCACCGCCGACCCGGACATGCTGGCCGGGCTCAAGGCGGCGATGATGGCGGAGGCCACCGACGAGCAGTTCCGCGCCTTCCTCAACATCCTGCAGCCGGACGAGTCCCTGGCGGTGATGACGTCCGACGCCCGCGTCCAGGCCGACACCTGGGGCACCGTCGCCCGCACCTACATCCGCCTCACCGAGGACAGGTCGCTCCCCCTCGCCATGCAGGACCGCCTGATCCGCGAAGCGGACGCCCTGACACCCGGCAACCCGTACGACGTGCACACCCTGGCCACCAGCCACGTCGGGTTCCTTCTCAAGCCGGCGGAGGTGGCCGGCATCCTCGATCGACTCACCGTCTGATCCGGACGGCACGGGCCGCCGTCCACGGCGCGGAGAGGGGGCAGCGAGCGGCTGCCCCTCGACGTGCCGGGGCCGGCGCCCGCGGGCCTCGGACGAGGATGACCCGGCGTCCTTGCCAGTGACCGGCATGGCCGTCGCTGTGCGCCACCGCGGCCCCCGCGAGAGGGGAGGACTCCTCGGCCAGGATGTGGAGCCTTCCCCGCGCGATGAGGGTGACGGTCTCGGCGAGCCCCTCCGGCACGCTTCCGGCCACGCCGGCGAACCGGACGCCGGGGCCCCGGCTCGCCGAGGCCGGCGGTGGAGACCGCCTTCGGCGCATCGCCGGTCAGCTCGGTCGTCTCCTCCGCGAGGGCGGTCAGCTCTCCGTCTGCTCCTCGCCTCGGCCGGAGTCGGCGTGGCCGTCCTCCCCACCGCCACCGAACGCATCACCCTCCCCGACCTCGCCTACCGCCCCCTGCGGGACACCGCCGACCGGCTGGAGGTCGTGACCGTGAGCAGGCCCAACGAACTGGCAGGCCCCGTCCGCGCGTTCCTGCGCGCAGGAGCGCCGACGGCCTGAGCGGTCCGCCCCGTGCCCGAGCGTGGCATTTCGAACGACGCCTGCGGGCACCCTCGCGTCCGTCGTCCGGCTCCGTGAAACCTCACTTCACGCCATTCTGCTGGATTCGGTCGGGGACCGGTCGCGGAAAGCAGTGGGGCCGCCCGGCGAATAGCTGTCGCACAGGGCGCGGATCTGGAGAGATCTAGCGGTGATCAACCTTCCCCCGACGGCCACAAGAGGTACCGCGGGCACACTCCCAAGCGTGTGATCCAGGTCACTCGAACCTCCTCTGGTTGTGTGCTTTAACCGTCAAGTACTGTCGCCATGCTCACACGGGAACGGGGATTCCGGGGAGGAGATTCTCATGCCCGATACGGGACGGGGCGGGCATGTCGGCCCCGGCGTCGAACCCTTACGAGGGAAAAGGCATTCCGTTGGAAGAAATCACAGAAGAGACCTCCTGACTGTCGAGGAAAATCAGGAGGGGAGACTCTCCTTATCCTCACCACGACGGCACACGGAGACGTCCGTCACCACCTCGGCCTCCGCCACCACCGTCCCCTGCGACCCCGAGTACGCCTCCCGGCGGCGCCACCCGCGGGCTCCTTCCGGGGCCCGTCCACCGACCCGGGGCGGGCACCCTTTCGACCACCTGTCGGGGCGGGTGAGGGAGCCTTCCGCTTGTCGAGCCGGCCGACCGGACCGACAAGGGCGGGGAGACCGGGGAGAACGACCGGTCCCACACGACCACCCGCGCGGCCGCAGTGCGCCGGGGAGGCCACCGGCCGAAAGTCCGACGGACCGACGGCGTCGGCTGCATACGGTCGTGCCACATCGGAGGACCATCAGCGGCTCAGGCGTCCTCACGACATGCCTCTCCGGGTCGCGTGGCCCGCTGCCGCATCTCGTGGAATTACCGAAAAGCCCGTTCAGCTCTGCCACGAGGGCGCTCCGGCGCCCCGCGAGGAACGGCACCGGACCGCACGACCTGCTCGAACACTCCGGTGGCAAGGACTCCGCACCGCCCCACCGGGCCCCTCCTTACCGCGCAGGCCTGCAGGAGGACGTCCCCGTGTGCGGCATTTCGCGCCGATACGAACCCTGCACCGCACACCGGATTTCCCGGTGGGACCACTTACGGAATTCGCCGGAGAACATCCCTGGCCGGCGCGTCGGCATACCGGTCGACCGAACTTTCCGCGCCCTCGTTCGCCTGCACATCGGGTCCCGCATTCCTCCGGTGCCCCTCCTGGGGGTTCTCCCGTAGCGGCACACGCATTCCGGCTCCGCGGCCGGGCAACCGAGCGGCCGCGACGGTGCTCGGCCGGTGCCGGCGCAGTCCGGATGAGCAGACCGCGCAGTTCCCCCGGGCGTCCGGCCGCCCTCCGGCCCCGTGCGATTCCCGTCCCCACTGCGTGAGAGGAGCGCGACGATGTCCGGATCCAAGGCCGCGGCGTCCCTGGCGGCCGGCGCCCTGCTGCTGTCCACCCCGGCGTGGCTGCCCCGCTCGGTCGTCGCCCTGCGGATGAAGGTGTTCGGGCGCGTCAACGGTGACGAGGGCGTCACCTTCCCCAACGCCACCGTGGGCGCCGACCGGTTCCAGGAGGTCTACGGGCACCCCGCGGCCAACGGGCGCAGCAAGGGTGCCGTGCTCTCCGACCTGTTCTGGTACTGGCTGGCACCCGGCGCCGACGTCCACCAGGAGCACCTGGAGCCCGGGCCCCGCTACGACGAGGTCGCCCGGTGCACCCTCGACTTCCTCTCGGGCGCGTCGGAGACGCTGTACGCGGATGCCGCCCGGCACACCGCGGCCGTCCTCGACTCCGCGCTCGGCGGGCGGATCAACCTCGTCCGGCTGCGCGACCTGCTGATGCCGGTGTGGGCGGAGTTCTTCCACGGCCTGGTCTTCGACGGTCCCTGTCCGGCCCCCGTCCGCAAGCTGATCGTCGACAACGCGGAGGACGTGGTCAACGCGCTGAAGTGCACCCGGCCCCGCCACCTGAACCGCCGCCACCGGCTGACCCGCCACCTGCTGCGCAGGCTCGCCGCCGGGGACGCCACCCGGCGTCCGCTGCCCACCGGCCTGACCCGTCGCCAGCAGGCCTACTACCTGCAGGGCACCTTCTTCAACACCGCCGTCGTCCAGATGTCGGAGGCCATGGCCCACCTGCTGCTCGTCCTGGCCCAACACCCCCAGGTGCAGCAGCGGGTGGCCGAGCACCCCGATGACGACCGCTACCTGTCTCACGTCATCGACGAGACCTTCCGGCTCTACCCCCTCTTCGGCGTGGCCCACCGCATCGCCACCGCGGACATCTCCCTGCCCGGACTGCCCACCATCGCCGCGGGATCCGTCCTGTGCTTCAGCTACCCCGACTACCACGCCTGCGGTTACCGGGACTCCGACCGGTTCGACCCGGAGCGCTGGGAGCGGGCCTCCGCGCGGAGCGCCCACCACATCCCCTTCGGAGTGGCCGCCAACCGCCCCTGCCCGGCCTGGCGCCTGGCCCCCCTGGTCATGCGCGCCGCGACCCGCGAGGTCCTGGTCCGCTTCCGCCTCGACTCCCCCGTCAGCCACACCAGGTCCATTCCGCACCGGGCGCCGTGCCTGCTCATCCGCCGCGACGCACCGCTGTCCCAGCGGCGGCTGACCGCCCTGCGGGGTGCACTGCGGGTGCGGGACCGTTTCGAGGACGTCGGACGCAGCATCGCCCAACTCGGTTTCGGCACCTGGATGGTGCTGGACGCCCGCCGCACCCGCCCGGCCACCCGTTACTTCGCCTCGTACGACACCCAGGGGCGACCGCTGCACCGGTCGGCGCCACCGGCCGACAGCGCCTCCCCCACCGGCACCACCCCTGCCCCCGGCACGGCCACCTCCACCTGTCCCCACTCCGGCCCCTCGTCCTGACGAGCTGCCGGGCCCGCCGCTGCGGCAGCGCCAGGCCCCGCCCGGCCCTGCCGTCGCCGGGACGAGGCCGCAGCCCGGCAGGTCGACGTCCATCCCACCCCCGAACGCGCCCCGGAGCTCAAGCTGATGCAGAAGTCGCTGGACTACCTCGTGATCGGAGCCGGACCCGCCGGCGTACAGCTCGCCTACTTCCTCAAACGGGCCGGCCTGGACCACCTCGTCCTGGAGGCCGGTTCCGTGCCGGGGGCGTTCTACCAGCGGTTCCCACGGCACCGCCAGATGATCTCGATCAACAAGCCGTACAGCGGGTTCGACGACCCGGACCAGAAGTTGCGGGTGGACTGGAACTCGCTGCTCGGCGACGCGGACATGCCGGTGTTCACCCAGTACACCGACCGCTACTTCCCCCACGCCGACGACTACCTGCGCTACCTCGCGGACTTCGCCGCCCACCACGAGCTGGACATCCGCTACGACACCCGCGTCACCGAGGTCGCCCGCGACGGCGAGCGCGGCCCGTTCCGGGTGACCGACGAGCACGGCACGGTGCGCACCGCCCGGCGGCTCGTGGTGGCCACCGGCTTCTCCCGGCCCTACGTGCCGCCGATTCCCGGCATCGAGACCGCCGAGGCGTACGCCGACATGACGCTGGACCGGGACAGCTTCACCAACCAGCGGGTGCTGATCATCGGCAAGGGCAACTCGGGCTTCGAGACCGCCGACCACCTCACCGAGCGTGCCGCCGTCATCCACATCCTCGGCCCCAGCTCCATCAAGCTCGCCTGGAAGACGCACTTCATCGGCCACCTGCGGGCGGTCAACAGCCACTTCCTGGACACCTACCAGCTCAAGGCCCAGAACTCGGTGCTCGACGCCACCGTGGACCGGATCGCGCCACTGCCGGAGGGCGGTTACGAGGTCACGCTGACCTACCTGCGCCGCGACGAGACCGTCTGCTTCCGCTACGACCGCGTCCTGGCCTGCACCGGCTTCGCGATGGACACCTCGATCTTCGCCCCGGAGTGCCGGCCCGAACTGGCCGTCAAGGACCGTTTCGCCGCGCTGACCTCCTCCTGGGAGTCCGTCAACGTCCCGGACCTCTACGTGGCCGGCACCCTGACCCAGGTCCGCGACTTCAAGAAGTACACCAGCGCCTTCATCCACGGTTTCCGCTACGGGGTACGGGCCCTGGTGCGGATGCTGGAGCGTCGCTACGAGGACACCGAGTGGCCGCACCGGGTGGTGCCGTCGGACCCGGAGGGGCTGGCGGACGCGATCCTGGCGCGGCTGGCCACCACCTCCGGACTCTGGCAGCAGTTCACGTTCCTGTGCGACCTGCTCGTGGTGGACCCGGACGGCGTGCGCCACCACGAGGAGATGCCGGTGGACTACCTGCACGACTCCGACTTCGGGCAGCGGGACAGCGTTCTGACGCTGACCTTCGAGTACTACCCCGGGCACGACGAGCTGGACCCCTTCGACATCGCCGCCGGCCGCGCCTGGGAACAGGAGCACCAGCACGACGACCGGTACCTGCACCCGGTGGTGCGCCACCTGCACCGCGGTCAGGTGGTCTCCGAACACCGCATCAAGGAGAACCTCGACAACGAGTGGACCGACCCCCTGCTCCACGTCAAGCCGCTGGTGGAGTACCTGACCGACACGCTGGCCCGCCCCCTTCCGGTCGGGGGTGGGCAGCGGTGAGCGCCGACCGGGAACCCGCCCCCCTGGCGCCGCGGTTGCTGAGCGTGCGCGAGTACGAACCCCTCGCCCGCGACCTGCTGGACCCGGTGCACTACGACTACTTCGCCGGCGGCGCCCATGACGAGATCACCCTCCGCGCCAACGAGGCGGCCTTCGCGCGGCTGGCGCTGACACCCCGGATCCTGCGCGGCCGCGGCCGGCCCGACCTGGCCACCGACCTGCTCGGCCACCGCACCTCGATGCCCGTCCTGCTCGCCCCGACCGCCTTCCACCGGCTGGCGCACCCCGACGCCGAGCGTGCCACCGCGCGCGCCGCCGCGTCCGCCGGGGCGATCCTCATCACGGCGATGCTCTCCACCGTGGCCGTGGAGGACATCGCCGCCGAGGCCCGCAAGACGGCTGCGGACGCGCACCTGTGGTTCCAGCTCTACATCCAGCGGGACATGGGGTTCACCGAGGCCCTGGTGCGGCGTGCCGAGGAGGCCGGCTGCACCGCGCTGGTCGTCACCGCCGACTCGCCGGCCCTGGGCCGCCACGTGCGCAACGACCGCAACGACTTCCACGACCTGCCGCCCGGCGTGCGGTGCGAGAACCTGCGCTCGCTCCGCGCCGACGAACCCGGACACGTCCGGCAGGTGGACCTCTCGCCCGAGCTCTCCTGGGACCACGTCGAACGGTTGCGGGCGATGACGGACCTGCCGGTGCTCATCAAGGGCGTGCTGCACCCGGAGGACGCCCGGATCGCGGCCGACCTGAGCGTGGACGCGGTGATCGTCTCCAACCACGGAGGACGCCAGCTCGACACCACCCCGGCCACCATCACCCAGCTCCCGAGGGTGGCAGAGGCGGTGGGCGGCCGCATTCCCGTCCTGCTCGACGGCGGGGTCCGGCGCGGCACCGACGTCGCCAAGGCGCTTGCGCTGGGTGCGGCGGCGGTCGCGGTGGGCCGCCCGGTGGTGTGGGGACTGACGGTCGGCGGACAGCGCGGGGTGGAGGAGGTGCTGGAGATCCTGCGGGACGAACTCGGCCACACCCTCACGCTCTGCGGCTGCGCCACCCCGGCCGAGCTGGCCAGGAGCATGGTCACGGGAGAGGGGTCGCCGTGCTGAGCCCGGCCCGGACGGCGGGCCGCGGGCCGCGGCGAGCGGTGTTCGCGGCGGGCGCCGTCCTGGTCGTGGCGGGGGTGCTGCTGCACGTGCCGGCGTACTGGGCGATGCGCGAGGAGCACTTCGTCATGGCGGGCATGGGCATGGGGCCCGCCATGTCCACCGGCATGGTGCTGATCGTGGTCGGTCTGGCCGCTGCTGCCTGGAGCCTGCTGCCCGTCCGGGGGCAGGCCGGCGACCGTGACGCCGGGGCCCGCACCACGCGGTACGCCGCCCTGGACGGGGCCGGCTTCACCCCGGCTCACCGGCGGCTGGTGGCAGTGCTGACGGTGGCTCTGGTGGTGGACACCATGAAGCCCGCGTCGCTGGGGTTCACGGTGCCCGGCATGCGCGAGGAGTACGGACTGACTGCCGGGGAGGCGGCCCTGCTGCCGCTGGTGGCCATCGGCGGCACCGTCGCGGGCTCGCTGCTGTGGGGCTGGTTGGCCGACCGCTACGGCCGCCGCTCGACGGTCCTGCTCTCGGCGCTGATGTACCTGGCCACGGCCATCTGCGGGTTCATGCCGTCGTTCGGCTGGAACCTGGTGATGTGTGCCCTGATGGGGATGGCCGCGGGCGGCATGCTGCCGACGGTCTACGCGCTGATGTCGGAGTCGGTGCCGGCCCGGCGCCGCGGCTGGATCGTGGTCGCGCAGAGCGGGTTCAGCGCCGCGGCGGGCTACCTCGTGGCGAGCGGCTGCTCGACGCTGCTCGTCCCGGACTACAGCTGGCGGGCGCTGTGGCTGCTGGGGTTGCCGACCGGTCTGCTGCTGGTGGTGCTGCGCCGGTGGATACCGGAGTCGCCGCGCTTCCTCATCGAGACCGGGCAGCACGCGGAAGCGGCACGGGTGATGGCGCGCTACGGCATCCGGGCGGTCGCGGGGCCACCCGGCGGCACCGCGGAGACCGGGCCCGGCTCCGGGGAACCGGCCGCGGGAGCGACCGGCGGGCGGGAGGCGCCGCCGACCGGCGGGCCCGGGCCCGTGCCGGGGCGTCCGGACGACTTTGCGGGGGCGGACGCCCGGACCGCGGCCGGACCGGACGCCGGGACACACCGTTTCCGCAAGCTGTTCTCGGTGCCGTACCGCCTGCGGACCTGGGTGGTCCTTCTGTTCGGGCTGAGCTGGGGCATCGTCAACTGGGGCTTCCTCACCTTCCTGCCCACCTTCCTCGCCTCGGCCGGCACCACCACCCGCGCCAGCACCCTGCTCTTCCTCTCCTCGGCCGTCGCGATCCCCGCCACTGCCCTCGCCGCCGCCCTGTACGCGCGGTGGAGCAGCCGGAAGGCGATGTGCCTCTACGCCGGCGCCACGGCCCTGGTGCTGGTCGGGTACGCGGTACTGCGCCCGGAACGGCCCGGGCACGGCGGCGCCCTCGTGGTGCTGACCGCGCTGCTGCTCACCGCCTCCGGCGGGATGGTGGCCCTGCTGGCGCCGTACGCCACCGAGGTCTACCCGACGGCGCTGCGCGCCACCGGCAGCGGTGTGGCCGCGGCCGGCAGCAAGGCGGGCGGGCTGTTCGGGCCGCTGCTGCTCAGTTCGGCTCCGCGCCTGGAAGGCCTGGCGCTGGTGAGCGCGGTGCCGCTGGTCGCGGCCGGACTGGTGCTGTGGCGCTACGGGGTCGAGACCCGCGGCAGGCCGCTGGTCGAGACGACCGGTCCGCTCCGGCCCGCACCGGCACTCAGCCACGCCCCAGCCGACGGGTGAACCGCGCCCCGGCAACCTCCGCCCCAGCCACTTTGCGCGCACGGCGCGGCGGGGGACCACCCGCAGGACCCACCCACACGGAAGGCGAACGAGGATCATGGACGACATCTCCGGTGACCGGGAGCTGATGGCCGAGGCCGGGCTCCGCCGTCCCAACAGCGCCCCCCACGACCGTTTCCTGGCCGCCTACCGGGCCCGCATGGGCTACCGCGACACGCCGCTGCAGCCGCCGGCCGTCCACGGCGTGGAAGGCGCGATCGACATCCACTGCCACGCCCACGAGGGCCAGCAGGACGCGCTCGCGGTGGCCAAGACGGCCGCCGCGAGCGGCATGGGCGGACTGCTGTTCAAGAGCAGCCTGGGCATGAGGCGTCCGGACGTGGCCGGCCCCGCCGGGGTGATCCGGGAGGTCGACGCCGACCTGCGGCGCTGGTGCGAGGAGACCGGCGTGGCGCCGATCAGCCTGTGGGCGGGCTGGATCACCAGCTTCACCAAGGGGCTGCCGATGCTGGAGGCCGCCCGCACCCAGTTGGCGGACGGCGTCAAGGCGGTGTGGATGCCGGTCTTCCGCAGCGCCAACACGCTCAGCAAGGTCGGTGGGCCGCCGATCTGGTGGGGCGGCAGCACCGACCCGGGCGAGTGGAGCGACCCGCTGCCCTGGGAGCAGGCCCTCAAGGTCGGTGAGCACACACTGGACGCGCGCGGCCGGCTCAAGCCGGAGTACCGGGAGGTCTTCGCGATGGCCGCCGACCACGACGTGATGGTCTCCTTCGGGCACGCGACCCACGAGGAGATCTTCGCCATGGCCGAGGTGGTGCGCGAGCTGAACATCACCAAGGCCGTGGTGGACCATCCCTTCAGCCCGGTCATCGATCTGACGGTCGCCCAGATGCGGGAGTTGACGTCGGCGGGTGTCTACATGAACTTCACCTACGACGAGATCTCCCCGCTGCTCGGCGTCAACCCGGCCGACATGGCCGCAGCCGTCCTGGAGCTGGGCACCGACCGCGTCACCTTGTCCAGCGACGCCGGCGAGCCGCTGTTCCCGCACACCGTCGAGGCCATCCGCTTGGTGCGGGCCCACATGCGGGCGTTCGGACTCAGCGAGGAGCAGGCGCACCAGGTGTGTGTGGTCAACCCCGGTGTGCTCATGGGAGCGAGGTGAGGCGGCGGCCCGGCACGCCGCCGCGCGGGGCCCGGCCCAGCCCGGCGACGCAGCCGTCGACCACCGCTCCTGAGACCTGACCGCCCTCCCCCGCCCGGCCCCGCAACCGAGGAGGAACCCGTGGCCTTCCTGTCCGCACTGCCCGCCGACGCCACCGTCATGGACGTACTGAAGACGTTTCCCGAGCCCGCGGGTCCGCTGATCGACTACCACCAGGTCGTACTCCGCGGTCCGTCCGAACTCACCGTGGGGGAACGGGAGCTGATCGCCGCGTTCGTGTCGGGGCTGAACGCGTGCCACTACTGCTGCGGGGTGCACGGGGCGGTCGCCGAGCGTTTCGGCATCGAGCCCGGCCTCCTCACCGCGCTGCTGGTGGACGTCGCCACCGCACCGGTGCGCGAGTCCTTGAAGCCGCTGTTCGCCTACGTGCGCAAGCTCACCCGGGAACCGAGCCGCATGACCGCAGCCGACGCCGAGGCCGTCCTCGACTGCGGCTGGCAGCAGCGGACCCTGTACGACGCGGTGTCCGTGTGCGCCCTGTTCAACCTGATGAACCGGATCGTCGAGGGAACCGGTGTACGGGCGCCGGACGAGCACTACTTCAGCGCCGCCGCACAGCGCCTCTCCGCCGATCCGGAGTTCTCCGGCTACCGCACGCCGGACACTCCGTGACACCGGCCGTGCAGACCCTGCGGCGGCGCGGCCCGGCGGACGCCTTCGGAGCCTTCCGGGGCCCCGGTACCGGGGGCGTGGCAGCGCGGGCGGGGCGTGACAGTGCGGGAGCCCGCCGAGCCGGTCTCGTCCCGAGGGCCCCCGAACCGCCGGCGTCAGTGCCTCACAGCGTTGAGGTCGTGCCCTCTCCTGACGCGCTGCCCGCGAGCCACTGGTCCCAGTCCAGGTTGAACGCGGCGTAGCCGTTGTCGGCCGGGGCCTTGGCCCGGGGGGAGCCGGTGATGGTGACCGGGTCGCCCTGCTTGACCTGGCCGTAGAACCACTTGGCGTTGGAGAGGGACAGGTGGACGCAGCCGTGCGAGCCCCGGGCGCTGCCGCTGCCCGGCTGGGGGTCGCCGGTCGAGTAGTGCACGTAGGTGCCGGACTGGGTCAGGTGGACGTCCCAGGGCAGCGTCAGGTCGTAGTAGTTGGCGCTGCCCTTCTGGCAGCTGATGCCCACGCTGCAGGAGGTCATGTGGACCTTCTCCTGCTTGTCGATGACGGCCATCGTGCCGTTCCACGTCGGGTACTGGGCGCTGCCGGCGTTGATCGGCAGGGTGCGCACCGTCGCGCCGTTGCGGGTCACCTTCATGGTGTGGCCGGTCACCGAGACGTCCGCGCGCACGTCGTCGCCGACTTTGAAGGTGTGCGTGTAACTGTGCACGCCGTAGCGTCCGTTGCCGTTGCTGACGCCCTTCATGTCGGCCTCGACCTTCACCTTGGTGCCGGAGGGCCAGTACGTCTTGGGGCGCCAGTCGGCACGCTTGTCACCGAACCAGTGCCAGGCGCCGGCCACCGGCTGCGAGGCACTCACCTTCATGTGCTTCTCGACCGCGGCCCGGGCCTTCTGCGCCACCGGATTGGTGAAGACCACCGAGATCGGCATGGCCACACCGACCGTGGTGCCTGTCTGCGGGGTGATCGTCTCCAGCAGCATCGGCGGCCCCGCGGGCTTCGTCGGGGAGGGGGAGGCGCTCGCACCCGGCTTGTCCGACGCCTTCGCGTCGTCCCCGCTCGCCTGCGTGCTGCCGCCTCCGCTGCAGGCGCTCACACCCACCAGCATCACACCCGTGGCCAGTGCCATACCTATGCCGCCGTTGCGCCGTCCCACGACCTGCCCCACTCTTTAGCTGTCCAGCCCTGACGGGCCCACCTCACTGCCAGACACCTGGGAGGCGGACCCCAGTTGCGTGCGTGCGCGTAAAACCTTCCCCAAAGCCCGGCACCCGACACACAGCCCGGCCCGACACGGCAAGCCGGCGGATGCCGTGCCCACCCCCCGCGAGCCGGCGAGCGCCTCAAGGGGGCCTGCCGCCCACCACCTGTCGCACGGGGCCGGCGCCCCCGTCGCGTCCCCGGGGCAACCCGTCCGGCGACGCCGGTGCTGCCGGGCCCGGTGAGGACGTTCGCCCCGTGTCGTCGGACGACAAAATGCCCGGCAGGCCGAATGCTTTCTTCGCGGAATCCGGAAGTGGCGGGTTGAGGACGGAGGACCGGGGGAATCGTTTATCCAGGCGAATCGTTCGGTGCCTCACGTCGCGCCATCGGCATCCGCATCGACACCGCGGACACACGGAGACGGATGTGCGGAGGTTTCTGCTTCTTCCTCCTTCTCCAGTTTTCACGCCCCCCGCACGCTCCCCGTGCGCGGTGATGCCACCAGGCACGTACCGGCGTGGAATTCCGCCGCCCTGCCGTCCCCACATCGGGCGGCTTGCCGACTGACGGGGCCCTTCTCGGGGATACCGATCGCGAAAGGACCGCGATCCGTGGTCCCGCCTGAGAAGAGGAAAGCATGCGTCCATCTGTGGTGCTCCGGACCGTGGCAGGGCTTGCGGTCGTCTCCGCCCTGGCCACTGTCCCCGCCGCGCACGCGACCACCAGTTCCCCGCGAACGGGGAACCCCACGATCGCGGCACCCGCCACGAACAAGCTCCAGGCGAATCCCCGGACGGTCAAAGTGCGCGAGGAGGTGGAGTATTCAGGCCGGACCTCCGGCATCAGGGCCGGTACCAGGGTGCAGCTCCAGCAGCTGATCGGCAATCACTGGACCAACGTGCAGGGCAAGACGGACACCATCACGAACAACGCCTACACCATCAAGGACGACTTCAGGACTTCCGGCAAGAAGTCCATGCGTACCGTCGCGGCGAACGTGCACTCGAACACGGTTTTCGTCACCGTGAAGTGACGCGTCCGCACGCCGGACGGTGCGGACGGCCGCCAGGGAACTGACGACGCCGGACAGAAGCTCCCGCCGGGTCACCGGCGGGAGCTTCGCGTCCGGGCGCACACGGCAGGACCCGGATCAGGGCTCCTCCGGTAGCTGGAGAGTCGCTCCGATCCGACCGCACACAGCGGCAGCGCCCGAGCATCGGCGTTTCGGCCAGGCTCGCCCCGCCCTCGATCGCTTGTGCGGCAAGGGCCGGTGCACTGCACCCCTGCGGAGAACCGCTTGTACGCGGACGCCGAACTCGTCCGAAAGAGCATGCGTTCGACATCGCGGCGCCGTCGTTGAACACCCCGACACGGCCCGTACCGTCCGCGAGGGGGAAGACAGTGACGTCAGTGGCATCAAGTGGCGACGAGACGGCAGAACCGCCGGAAGCCGTGTCCTCCGGCACCGTCTCGGACGCTGAACGGGAGCTCTACGGCGGCCGGCTGCGCTACGACCAGTCCTGGGTCCGTCATGAAGGCTCGGTGGCGCGACTGAGATTCGGGCGCATGGCAGCCGCGCTCCCCCGCATGGTGGGGACGGTGCTGCGCACCGGATGGCAGACGGACCCCCGGGCGCTCACCGGCGTCGTGGTGGCGCAGCTCGGGCAGGGCGTGACGGCCGGCTGGGGCCTGGTGGCGGTCAACAGCGTCCTCACACAGCTGTTCGCCGACGGCCCGACCGCGGACAAGCTCCGCGAGGCACTGCCGTCGCTGGCGGTGCTCGCCTTCGCCGCGGTGGCCACTGCGGCACTGTCGGCGTGGTCGACGGCCATGTCCGGGCGTCTTGAACCGCAGGTGGAGCGGGCGGTGTCCGCCCGGTACTACACGGCCGTCACCGGTGTGGAGGTGGAGGCGACAGAACGGCCGGAGGTCCAGCGGGTACTGGAAGCGGGGAGGTTCGGCACTGACTCCGCCCGCAGCATGCTGCGGCTGTCGGTCGGTGTGGGCAACGTGGTGATCGGCATGGCGGCGGCTGCGGTCGTACTCGCGGCGCTGCACTGGGCGCTGCTGCCGATGCTGCTGGCGATCGCCCTGCCCAAGGGGTGGGGGGCGGTCCGCTCCGCGCGCCGGGACTACCTCTCGCGGCTGAACTGGGTCGACCACCGCAGGGCGATCGCCTCCCTGCTGGCCTACCTGACCCGCCCGCACGCCGCCGGGGAGCTTCGCGTGCACGCCGCCGGCAGAAAGCTGCTGTCCGGCTACGAGGAGATGTCGCGGCAGACGGAGGCCGAACAGCGGCGCCTGGCCCGGGCGCAGGCATCCACGGACCTGGTCGCGGGAGCCTTCGCCGGCCTGGCATCGCTGGCCTGTTACGGCGTGCTGTGGTGGCTGCTGGCGACCGGAGGTCTGCCGCTCGCCGTCGGCGGGACCGCGGTGATCGCCATCCGCACCTCGACGGCGCGGCTCACGTCGCTGGTGCAGCAGGTCAACCGGCTGTACGAGGAGCTGCTCTACCTCACCGACACGGAGGACGCCATCAGGGTGGCAGGGGAGAACGCCATCCCGCTGACCGGAACGCCGTTGCCCACGCCGGTGCGGGAGGTACGCACGGAGGCGGTGTCGTTCACCTACCCCGGGGCGGACTCCCCCGCCCTGCAGGACGTCAGCGTGCGCATTCCCCGGGGGAAGGTGACGGCTCTGGTGGGGGCCAACGGGTCGGGGAAGACCACCTTGACGAAGGTGCTGGCCGGCCTTCTGCTGCCCTCGCAGGGAAGCGTGTGGTGGGAGGGCGACTCGGGCCGCCCTGTCGAGCTCCGTGAGGCGGACCGGTCCCAGGTCTTCGCCGCGGTCGGGGTGCTGGCGCAGGACTTCCCGCGCTGGGAGATGACGGCGGCGGCGAACGTGGCCATCGGCGCCGGCGACCGCCCCCGGGACATGGACCGCGTGCGCACGGCCACTGCGGAGGCAGGCGTGCTCGACCTGATCGAGGGCCTCCCGCACGGCTGGGACTCGATCGTCTTCAAGGGCTACGAACGCGGCGTGCAGCTCTCGGGCGGTCAGTGGCAGAAGCTGGGGACCGCGCGTATCCGGTACCGGCAGGCGCCGTTCCTGCTGGTCGATGAGCCCACCAGTGCGCTGGACCCGCATGCGGAAATCGCCTCGTTCCAGGGGCTGTGGTCGATGGCCGAGCAGGGCCACGCGGTCGTGCTCGTCACCCACCGGCTCGCCGCGACCATGAAGGCCGACCACATCTACGTGCTCGACCAGGGGTGTGTCGTCGAGGACGGCGACCACGAAGACCTCATGGCACGCGAGGGCGGCCTGTATCAGGGCATGTTCCACGCCCAGGCCGCCCAGTACGGAATCGCCCCCGGAGCCGACCTGCTTCCCGGCCCCCGCGGCGTCCACTCTCCCAAGCAGGAGACGGCGAGCTGACGCAGCCACGCCACCTCCCCAGGCCGCCCTCGCACCTCTCGGCCTGAAAGGGATCGTCATGCCTCACCCTTCTCCTTCACGCTGCCAGGTTCGCCCGAGCGCGGACTGCGCCGTCCTGCCTGCCGGCACACCAGGACCACCCCGGCAATCGAGTCCCCTCACCGCTGCTGAGGAGCACCTCGTGGCGTACAACCGCTCGGACTGGTCCACGCACTACGACGAGGGGAAGGGCTTTCGGCCTCTGCGGGAGGTGGAGCGCGAGCTGTTGACCCGGCACACGCCCGCCTCCCGAGGCGGCCGGGCACTGGACGTGGGGTGCGGTACCGGTGAGCTCGCCGCCTACCTCGCTGCACTCGGCTACGAGGTCGACGCCGTCGACTTCGCCGAAGGCGCCTTGGTTCGCGCTCGCACGGAACACGCGGGCGCGCGGGTGCGGTGGAGGTGTCTGGACATCGAAGGCGATGACACCGACCGGCTGCACGAGGAGGGTTATGACCTGATCACCCTTCGCCTGGTGCTCGCCTTCGTACAGGACCGCACCAGGGTGCTGCGGGATCTCGCGTCCCGCCTGCGCGCCGGAGGGGCCCTGGTCGTCATCACCCCCCTCGAAGCACGCACCCCCGAGGAGCGGAGGCTGACCGCCCTCGACGAGACGGAGGTGGCACTGCTCACGCAGGGCTGGGAACAGGTACGGCGATCCGACGCCGACGGGTTGGAGTTCCTGGTGCTGCGGGGCCCGGGCGGCACGTACGAGGTAGTGGAGAAGGGCGTCCCGGCACCGCAGGCGATCCTCGGCTCGGCGGTGGTGGTGGCGGACGGCAACGGCCGTGTCCTGCTGGGGCGATCCACCCGCGGCATGTGTGAGCTGCCCGGCGGGCGCGTCGAGACCGGCGAGTCCGTGCAGCAGGCGGCGGTGCGGGAGCTGGCCGAGGAGACCACGCTGTGTGCCGGCGTCGAGGACACCCATCTGCTGACGATCCTGCACGACGACCGCGCAGACGTCCGAAGGGTCACCGCCGTGGTCCGCGTCTCCACCTGGAACGGCACGCCCGAGGTGGCCGAGGCGCACCGCTTCACTCGCTGGGAGTGGCACGACCTCCACACGCTGACCACCATCGGAGCGCTCTTCGCGCCGAGTGCTGCGGCCCTGGATACGGTGTGGCCCGGCGTACTCCCGGGACTCCCCCCGGTGCTCTCCTGTCCCGTCAGGTGCCCGGCCTTGGTGGCGGTTCAGGCGGTCGCAGTGATCGCTCGGGTGACGGCGGCGATCGCCGGGGTGGGGTGGCCGGGGAGGCGGGCCACGAGCACCCGGCGGATCTCGGAGGGCACCCCGTCGACGCGCAGCAGGCTCACCCCGGTCGGCAGCACCGGTGAGAGCCGGGACGGCACCGTCGTCACGCCGAAGCCTCCGGCGACCAGCTGGAGCTTCGTCAGCCAGTCGCGCGCGGTGTGGACGACGCGAGGCCGTCCGGGCAGGCCGGGCCAGACGCCGAGCAGCGGCTCGGAGCTCGACGAGGGGGTGGCGATCCACCCGGCGTCGACCAGCTCGTCGACGTGCACGGTGGTGCGGCCGGCGAACTCCCCGGTCGAGGGCACCGCCACGGCCAGTTCGGTGTCCGCGACGGTCTCGACGTGCAGGCGCGGCGAGTCACCGTCGAAGGGCCGGTGGGGTGGCCGGGACGTCAGTACGGCGAGGTCGAGCGAGCCCGCGCGCAGCGCCCGGATCAGGGTGGGCGTGGTGCCCTCGCTGGTGCGGGCCGTGATCTGCGGGTCGGCGGCCGCGAGGTGGGCGAGTGCGGCGGGCAGGACCGCCGCGCCTGCGCTCGGGACCACTCCGAGCCGCACCAGTTCGGTCCGCGGGAGGGCCCCGGTGAGTGCACGCTCAGCCGTTGCGAGCGAGGCCAGGACCGTATGGGCGTGCCGCAGCAGGGTCAGGCCGGAGGGAGTGAGCCGCACCCCGTCCGGGCGGCGCTCGAACAGGGCGGTGCCGACGCTGCGTTCGAGGGCGGCGGCCTGGCGTGAGACGGCCGACTGCGTGTAGCCGAGTCGGGCAGCTGCCGCGGTGAAACTGCCCGACTCGGCGATCTGCCGCAGGACCCGCAGTCCCGCGCTGGAGATGTCCATGCGGTATACGCATACCACAGATGCTAGATCCTCGCTTCCCGCATGCCCCTCCGGCTCCTAGTGTCGATCCCGCGAACAGGGACGAACACGGAGGTCATCAGGTGCGAGCAGCAGTTCTGACGGAGTTCGGCGCCCCGCTCACGGTGCGGGAGGTGCCCGACCCCGCGGCCGGGGGCGGTGAGGTGGTGGTCGAGGTCCTCGCCGCCGGCGTGGCGCCCTACGCGGCCGAAGTCTTCGGCGGCAAGCGGAACTACCCCCTCGTCCCTCCTGTCGTGCCCGGTGTCGGCGGCGTGGGGCGGATCGTCCACGTCGGTCCGGACGCCACCAGGCTGCGCGTCGGCGACCTGGTGTGGTGCGACTCGACGGTGCGCTCGCGGGACGACGCCCTGACGCCCGACATCACGCTCCAGGGCTGGAGCTCGCGCGGCGAGGGCGGCGCGCGTCTCGCCCGGCACCTGCACGACGGTGCGTTCGCCGAACTCATGCGGGTCCCGACGGAGAACGTCTTCCCGTTGCCCACCGCGGCAGGCGACGATCCGGCCCGCTGGGCCGCGCTCACCGTGCACACCATCTCCTACGGGGGATTGCTGGCGGGCGGGCTCGCAGCCGGCGAGACGCTGCTCGTCAGCGGGGCCACCGGCAACCTCGGCAGCAGCGCGGTTGCGGTCGCCCTCGCGATGGGTGCCGGCCGCGTGGTCGCCCCCGGCCGCAACCAGGCCGTGCTCCGCCTCCTGGCCGACCGGTTCGGTCCACGGTTGTGCCCGGTCCAGCTGACCGGAGACGAGGCAACCGACCGCGCGGCGATGTCCGCGGCCGCCGACGGCCCGGTCGACATGGTGATCGACATGCTCCCGCCGAGCGCACCCAGCTCGGTGTCGCGCACGGCGGCCATGACCGTGCGCGAGTACGGCCGCGTCGTCCTCATGGGCGGCGTCGGCATGCTCGGTGGCGACGACCTCGCACTCCCCTACCCGTGGATCATGCGCAACTCGATCACCGTGCGCGGGCAGTGGATGTACCCGCGCACAGCCAACGTCGGCATCATCCGTCTGCTCGCCTCGGGCGCTCTGGCCCTCGCCCCCGAACGGGTCCGGTCGTTCGGCCTTGACGCTGTCAACGACGCCGTCGTGTACGCCGCCGAGCACGGTGGCCCGTTCGACCGCACCAGCCTCCTCCCCTCGGCCGGCTGACAAGGCCCGGGGCTGCGTCGGCATCGCCGGAGGTGTCATGGGCGTGCCCGACGTGGTGGCCCTCGCGCGCCGGGAGCCGTGCCGCGTGGCCGGTGCGGATGCGTCCCGAGGTGGTGGGGAGGCACCGCCTGTGGCAACGGAGGCCGGCGGCGAGCGCTGGAAACGCCTGCTGGTGCTGTGATCGTGAAGGTGTACCGGTTCCGGCAGGCCGGCAGCCTTCGCGGGAAACCGCTTCGACGGTTGCTGCGCTTCCTCTACTGTGGCGCGGTGACGGCTGACGTGATCGTACTCAACGGTGGTTCCAGCTCGGGGAAATCCGGTATCGCCCGGTGTCTGCAGGCGGTCCTGCCGGAACCGTGGCTGGCCCTCGGGACCGACACGCTGGTCGACGCGATGCCCGCGTCCATGCGGGCGTCGGATGCGGGCATCGAGTTCGCTCCGGACGGACGGGTGGCCATCGGCCCGGAGTTCCGGGCCCTGGAAGCGGCATGGATCGAAGGGGTCGCCGCCATGGCCCGTGCGGGGGCCCGGGTGATCGTCGACGAGGTCTTCCTCGGCGGAGCGGACTCACAGGGGCGATGGCGGAAGGCTCTGGGCGGACTTCGGGTGGTGTGGGTCGGTGTCCGGTGTGACAGTGCGGTTGCCGCAGGTCGTGAGGTCGCACGGGGCGATCGGGTCGCCGGCATGGCGGCGTCCCAGGCGGATGTGGTCCACCGGGGCGTGGTCTACGACCTGGAGGTGGACACCACGCACGCCGAGTCGATGCAGTGCGCACGGACCATCGCCGCACGGCTCGGCTGATCGGCGGCTCGGCCGACTGGCACTGTGACCGCAGCGCGGGGACGACCAGGCCTTCGGTCGGACGGGTGTTCCGGCTTCAACTGCCGTGCCCCGGGCCCCCGGTAACCGGCTCGTCCGCGGGCTCCGGGACTACGGTGAGCCCTGCGGCCGTCCTTCACACACCTGTTCCGTGGCATGACACGGATGCCGGCTCCCGGTGCGCGCGAGGCGGACTTCGATGATTGTGACGCGCTCTCGTGGGGCAGTGCATTACTTGCGAACGCCCCCTGCCGGGGGATGCCGTCGTGCCTCTATGATCCAGTCCCCGCCGGGTCCAGGAAGGCCGCCTTCATGCCGCCAAGCGCGATTCGACTGCGGAACGTACGCAAGTCGTTCGGCCGGACCACCGCTGTCTCGGGCGTCGACCTGGAGGTCGGGGACGGGGAGTTCTTCTCCCTGCTGGGGCCCTCAGGATCCGGCAAGACCACGGTGCTGCGGATGGTCGCCGGTTTCGAGGAGCCCACCGAAGGCACCATCGAGCTGGCCGGACGGGACGTCACCGGTCGTGCGCCGTTCGAGCGGGACGTCCACACCGTGTTCCAGGACTACGCGCTCTTCCCGCACATGACGGTGGAGCAGAACGTCGCCTACGGACTCAAGGTGCGCGGGGTGCCCCGCCGCGAACGTGTGGAGCGGACGCACGCGGCGCTGCGGTCAGTGCGCCTGGAGGGCTACGGCAAGCGGCGCCCCTCCCAGCTCTCCGGTGGACAGCGTCAGCGCGTCGCCCTGGCCAGGGCACTGGTGGGCCGCCCCGGTGTCCTGCTGCTCGACGAGCCCCTCGGAGCACTGGACCTGCAACTGCGGCAGGAGATGCAGGTCGAGCTCAAACAGCTGCAACGCGAGGTCGGCATCACCTTCGTCCTGGTGACTCACGACCAGGCGGAGGCACTGGCCATGAGCGACAGGATCGCCGTGCTGCACCGCGGCCGGGTCGAGCAGGTCGGCACGCCCGCGGACATCTACGAGCGTCCGGCGACCGCGTTCGTCGCAGGTTTCGTGGGCACCACCAACCTGCTGACCCACGAGGTGGCCGAGCGCGTCATCGGCATGCCGGGCTCCTACAGCGTCCGGCCGGAGAGAATACAAGTGCACGGCTGGAATGCCGTGTTCGAGCCCGGCGACCACTGCGTGGCGGCCGGCACGGTCGCCGACGTCGTATACCTCGGCGACGCCACCCGCTTCCTGGTGGACCTCGACGCGGGCGTGCGGCTCACCGCCCAGCAGCAGAACACGGAGTCCGGCTCCGCCGAGGTGTCCGCCTACCGCGGTTCCCGCGTCCGGTTGCGGTGGCTCAGGCGCCACAACCTGCCCATCCACTGAAGTGAAACGGAGAGTTCGTGCGACTGAACCGTGTGCTCACCACAGCCGTCGCCCTGGCCGCCATCGCCCTGGCCACCTCGTGCGACTCCTCCCCCGGCACGGACGGATCAACGGCCGCCGGCCCCTTCACCCCGCCCGAGATGACGGCGCAGAAGTCGCTCGGCAAGGGCGAAGGCGCGGTGAACCTCATCGCCTGGGCGGGTTACGTCGAGGACGGCTCCGACGACCCGAAGGTCGACTGGGTCCATCCGTTCGAGAAACAGACCGGCTGCCGGGTCAACGTCAAGATCGCCGGCACTTCCGACGACATGGTCAACCTGATGAAGACCGGTCAGTACGACGCCGTATCGGCCTCCGGTGACGCCTCGCTGCGCCTGGTCGCCTCCGGCGACGCGGCCCCGGTTAACACGCGTCTCGTGCCCCACTACAAGGACGTGTTCAGCAACCTCAAGATGCAGAAGTGGAACTCCGTGGACGGTGTCGCCTACGGCATCCCGCACGGTTACGGTGCCAACCTGCTCATGTACCGCACCGACGAGGTCTCGCCCGCACCCGACTCGTGGGGCACGGTGTTCGAGAAGGACTCCCCCTACCGCGGCCACGTCACCGCGTACGACTCCCCCATCTACATCGCCGACGCCGCCCTGTACCTGATGAAGACCAAGCCGTCTCTCGGCATCCGGAACCCCTACGCGCTGGACAAGAAGCAGTTCGACGCGTCCGTGGCACTGCTCAGGCAACAGAACGCCAATGTCGGCGAGTACTGGAGCGACTACCTCAAGGAGGTCTCCGCGTTCAAGAGCGGGGACTCCCGGATCGGCACCACCTGGCAGGTCATCGCCAACACGGCACGCGCGGAGAAGGCTCCGGTCAAGGCGTTCCTGCCGCGCGAGGGCTCCACCGGCTGGTCGGACACATGGATGCTCTCCAGCAAGGCCAGGCATCCCAACTGCGCCTACCGGTGGATGGACTGGATCGTCTCACCGAAGATCAACGCGCAGGTGGCACAGTACTTCGGTGAGGCGCCGGCCAACCGGTTGGCCTGCCGCTACACCATCGACAAGAACTTCTGCGCCGACTACCACGCGGGCGACAGCGCCTACTACGAACGCGTGTGGTTCTGGACCACTCCGATTCCGCAGTGTGTGGACGGCCGGAAGAACGTGAGCTGTGTGCCCTACGCGAAGTGGGTCCAGGCATGGACCGCCATCAAGGGGTGAGCGCCGTCTCCGGGTTCAGCCGGACGCTCGCCGGCGCCCTGCACCGCAGGCCCCGCGTCCGTCTGCTGATGTTGCTGTCGGCGCCGTTGACGTGGCTGGCCGTGGCCTATCTGGGCTCTCTGGCCGCCCTGTTCCTCTCCGCCTTCTGGACGACCGATCCGTTCACCTCCGATGTGGTGCGGACATGGAACGTGGACAACTTCAGGACGCTGTTCACCACCGGCGTGTACCGGGACGTCGCAGTGCGCAGCCTCGGAGTCGCGGTCGGGGTGACGGTGGTCGACATCGTGGTCGCCTTCCCGATCGCCTTCTACACGGCTCGGATCGCGCACCCGCGGTACCGTCGCCTGCTGCTGGTCGCGGTGCTCACCCCGCTGTGGGCGAGTTACCTCGTCAAGGCGTACGCGTGGCGGATCATCCTGTCCGAGGGCGGACCACTGGACTGGGCGCTGCGACCACTGGGACTCCACGGGCCGGGCTACGGACTCCCGGCCGTGATCGCCGTGCTGGCGTACCTGTGGCTGCCCTACATGATCCTGCCCATCCACACCGGCCTGGCCAACCTGCCCGACAGCCTGCTCGACGCCTCCGCCGACCTGGGAGCGAGGGCGTCGCGCACCTTCAGGTCCGTCCTGCTTCCGCTGGTCGTGCCCTCGATCGCGGCAGGATCGGTCTTCACCTTCTCACTGAGTCTCGGCGACTACATCGCGGTGCAGATCGTCGGCGGCAGGACCCAGTTGATCGGCAACCTCGTGTACTCCAACGTCACGCTCGACCTGCCGCTCGCAGCGGCACTGGGCATCATCCCGGTCGCCCTCGTCGTGCTGTACCTGCTGGCGGTACGGCGCACCGGGGCGCTGCGTGCGCTCTGAGCACCCCAGCCGCCTTGGCCCTCCCCGCGACCACCCGGCACACGGAAAGGCGACCGACCCATGCGACTCTCCCGACCGGCTCGGACGGCGTTGCGCATCGCGGCAGGTGTCGGCTTCGCCGTGCTCTACCTCCCGTTGCTGCTGGTCGTGCTCAACTCCCTGAACGCCTCTCCCGGCTTCGGCTGGCCTCCTTCCCGGCTCACAGCACAGTGGTGGGCCGACGCCTGGCACAGCCACGGGGCCCGCTCGGCGCTGTGGACCTCGGTACTGGCCGGACTGGGGGCCACCGGGATCGCGCTGGTACTCGGCACCGCGATCGCCTTCGCGGTGCAGCGCTACCGCTTCTTCGGGCGGGAGGCGATCGCGTTCGTCGTCATCCTGCCGATCGCGCTTCCCGGCGTCGTCACGGGCATCGCGCTCAACACCGCGTTCCGGGCGGTGCTGGAGCCGGTCGGTGTCCCGCTGGGGCTCATCACGGTGATCATCGGCCACGCCACCTTCTGCGTGGTGGTGGTCTTCAACAACGTGGTCGCGCGGCTGCGTCGCACCTCCGTTTCCTACGAGGAGGCGGCGGCCGACCTGGGCGCCGACTCCTTCCAGACCTTCCGCGACATCACGTTCCCCCTCGTGCGGTCCGCGCTGTTCGCGGGCGGGCTGCTCGCCTTCGCGCTGTCCTTCGACGAGATCGTCGTGACCACGTTCACCGCGGGTGCCGGCGTGCAGACGCTCCCCGTATGGATCTTCGGCAACATGGCTCGACCGCAACAGGCTCCCGTGGTCAACGTCGTGGCTGCGGCCCTGGTGGTGCTCTCGGTGATCCCCGTCTACTGTGCGCAGCGCCTCTCCTCGGACACCGCCTCGGGCGGCCGTCTCTGAGGGCTGTCCGGCGGACCTCGCCACGCTCTTCTGGCCGGCTCGTGGTGCCGGTCATGGGGCGGGGTGATCCGACGAACGCGCGGTGGGCTCGTCCGGAGCCGCAGTTGCCGGTGGCCGGCCCGAGCGGGTCGGCGGGAAGGCACCTCGTACCCGGGGCAGGACGACGCGGTCCTCCACGGAGACCTCACCACCGCAGTCGTCCCCTCATGGCTCGGAGCATGACCCGTCGGACGGGACCTGATCGTCCCGCATGATCGCGATGACGGTGTCGGCGGCACCGAAGGCCACGCGTTCACCCTTGTCGGGGTTGACCCGCACCCCGAACCGGGGGGTGGTGCCCGACCCCGCGTGGAGCCGGTAGCCGATGACGGACCGGTCGCGGCGGCGGCCGGAGGCCACGACGTCGGCGAAGGCGACCTCGCGGCCCAGAGGAACGTAGTCGGCGGCCGGGCCCAGGTGGACCCTGTTGCCGCCGGCGGTGAACAGTTCCTCGAACAGCGCGGCGGTGCGGGGGTTCTCGCTGATCTGTGTCATCAGGAGGCTGATGAGCCGGCCGCTGACGACGAAATCGGCTGCCGGGCTCATGGGGGCGATCAACCGGTTGCGGTCGTCGGACAGTTCGGCTGCCACGTGCAGTGACCGGCCCGCGGCCTGCCCGGCGGCCCGCAGGTGCAGCAAGGTTTCCAGTACGTGGTAGTCGGAGTCCGCGGTACTGACACTCCCCGTCGCCTCCGCGCCCAGCACGATCACGCTGTCGTAGGCCAGGACGTCCAGGTCGTGCGGGGCCCACGGTCCGACGGCCACGAGGTCGAGGCGCGCGTCCGGTCCCCCGTACCGGGCGAGCTGATCGATGATCAGCGGTGCCCTGCGGTTCCACCCCATGAGCAGCATCCGCGCCGGCCTGGTCTCGCGCGGTGCGGCCACGACGACGGCACTCCCGTCGAACGTCAGCGGCTCGTGAGACACGACCGCGGTGGTGTCGTTCTCCGTGATCAGGACGATGTGGTCCCCTGCGGCGATCACCGTGGAAGCGGGCGGGTTGAGCACGGGGCGCCCGTCGGGTCGCAGCAGGCCCACCACGCAGGATCGCGCGTAGGACAGCAGTGCCTCGCCGTAGGTCCGGCCGGTGAGTGCCGGCTCGTGGACGGTGTGGAACTCGCTGTCCTCGAAGTCCAGCAGTTCCCGGTGCACCAGGGACAGTCCGGGCTGCCGTGAGCACTGGGCGAGGAGGCGGGCGGTGATCGCGTCGATGTCCAGGACCCGGCCGCCCGGACCCGCCGCGAGCACCGCGGCCGTGTGGTGGGCGGGTTCGCGCACCGCGGCGACGACGGTGGTCGCGGCGGTGTCGCCGAGGACGGTGCCGAGGGCCAACAGCGTTCGCACCACCGTCCGGTCGCCCTCGTGGTCGAGCGGCGACAGGACGATGACCGCGGCGGCCGTGTGCGGGCTGACCCGGGCCAGGACGGCGGGGTCGGTGGGCGACCCGCTGCGGCAGACCACCCGCGTGGTCCCGGTGGCACCCACCTTGGTGGTGATCTCCTCCTCCATCTGCACCTTGTCCCGCGGGGCCAGCAGCGCCACGGTGGCTCTGCGCCGATGGGCGTTGGCCTTCGCCAGCTCGGAGATCACCGGGAACACCTGGTCCGACCAGCCGAGAACGACGGTGTGCCGCTGCTCCACGATCGTCGAGCGTCCGAGCCGGAGTTCGAGGATCTTGTCGTTCATGCCGGTGGTGATCACGCTGACGAGGGTGGAGACGAACAGCAGACTGACCAGGGCGAGCAGTACGGACAGCACGACGTACGCCGGGGCCCCGACCGCACCCCCGATCCGCAGCGTGGCACCGACGGTGGTCCACACCGCTGCCGCCTGCCCCGCCAAGGTGGTGGGTACGGGCCTGCCGACCAGCACCTGGGCCACGCTGACCGGAACGACGACGGCCAGACAGGCGAGGGTCAGGCAGGCCACCAGGGTGAGGGTGCTGCGGGCCAGGAAATTGTCGAACCAGTACCGCAGACGGGTACGGGTTCGCCCTCCGGTACGTCCGCGCATCCGCACGCCTCCCCGTCCCGCCCCTGTGCGACGGATCGGTCCTACCCCCGCCGCCGGGTGCCGCCACCACGGTCACCCGAAAGGATGCAAACCGCGCTATTCGGCCATAGCACACCGTCCGGAATGCTAAGGCGAGCGCGTTCTGCGTGCGTCCGGTGCGGTGGCGGGTCCTCCGGTGCGGTTTCCGTCGCATCGGCTGAGGCTGCTGCTCCCGGGCCCGGAAGCCGTCACCGGGCCCGGACGCCCCTCGCCGCCCCTCTGCCGGCCCCCCGACCCGCCCCGCCGGACCGGTCAGGGGCGCCTCCTCCCTGATCGGGAGTGGGACCGCGCGATCACGGTCCCGAGGGTCGGCCGTTCCGGAGATCGCCGACCGGACACTCCCCCGCAGGCGAGCCAGGACCGTTGACTGGACACACCCACCCTCGCAGGGAGGCGACGAGATCAGCGGTGAGCCGGGAGCTGAGGGCCTCGACGTTGCCGAGGGGGTAGGTGTGGTTGCCGGGAAAGAGGCGCGGGGTGGCAGGCCGGCTGCTGATGTCGTTCCAGCCCGCCAGGGCGTCCGGGGAGATGACGGGGTCGTCCTCGCCGCCGTAGAGAGCCAGTTGGGTGTCCAGCGGTGGTCCCTGGTGGGGCGGGAACTGCAGGGCGAGGAGGAGGTCGGCGAGCATCGGGATCCAGGTGTTGATCAGCGCCCTGGGGTCGTGGTCGGCCCGGTGGGGCAGGCGGCCGAAGAGCTTCTCGATCCCCTCGCGGCCGCCGAGCAGGACGTTCGGAGCCTGTGCGGTGAACTCGGGGTGGTGGGGGGCGGCCATGGCGGACAGGGCGAGCAGGGTGGGCGGGTGGTGGCCGCGCCGGGTGAGGCAAGTGACGGTCTCGTAGGCGATGAGTGACCCCACGCTGTGACCGAACACGGCGTACGGATGGCCGTCGTCGTCCTGGCTGATGCGTTCCGCGAGGAACTGTCCGAGGCGGTGCGGGTCGGTGTGCACCGGCGTTCCGGTGGCGCGTCCGCGTCCGGGCAGTTGCAGGGCGTGCAGACCGACGGCGGACGGCAGGTGGGAAGCGAAGGCTTGGAAGTAGGAAGCGCTCATCCCGGCCGGCGGCATGCAGTAAAGGCGTAGGAGATGTGCGTCGCCGGTGGCCGGGCGCAGGGTGACGAAGTCCGGCTGGTCAGTGGTGGTGGCGCGGGCCGCACTGTACGTCGGGGTGTGGGCGCTCATGCCTGGTCACTCCTCTCACGGCCGGCGACCGCCCCGGTGGGACCGGGGAGACCCGGCTGCTGGACGCGGTGCAGGGCTCGCTTAGCCAGGTCGGGGAGGTGGGTGGCGCTCATCAGTTCCAGCGTGGGGATGTCGCAGCCGAGGTGTTTGCGCAGTGCCGTGGAGAGTTCCAGGAACATCAGGGAGTCGATGCCGAGCAGGTCCAGGCGGCGGGTGCGGTCGAGGCGGTCCACGGGGGTGTGCAGGACGGCGGCGGCGAGCTCGGCGATCCTGTCCTCGATCAGGATGAGGGCCTCGCCTTCGCTCATCGTGACCAGTCTGCTGTGCAAGGTGGTGATGCTGTCGGTGCTCACCTGGTGCCGCTGGAGCAGAGCGCCGGTCCTGGGCGCCCTCAGGCCGGGCAGGACGCGGCTGATGCTGTCCCAGTCGAAGCGGCCCAGTGCGAGAACGGGTCCCCTTCGGGTGTCGAGAAGCCGGTCGAGTGCGGTGAGCGCATCCGTGGCGGTGACGGGGGCCATGCCGTAGGTGGCCATCTCGTCGATGCGCCCGGTGCGGTGGACGAATCCGGCGTCCGCGATGACACCCCATTGCACGCAGAGGGCCGGCCTGCCGCGTCGGTGGCGCGCTCGGACCAGCGCTTCCATCGCGGCATTGGCGGCGACGTAGGGGGCTTGCTGGATGTTGCCGTCGAGGGCGGCCACGGAGCTGTAGGCGAGGAAGAAGTCGGGTTCGTGGTCCTCGGCGAGAGCTTCGAGCGCGTGAAGTCCGGTGATCTTGGGGGCGAGGACGGTTTCCAGGTGGAAGTCGGTGACGTCGACGAGGGGAGCGTCCTGCAGAACCATGGCGGCGTGCACGACACCGCCCAGGCGCCGTTCCCCCAGTGCGGTGCGCACGGGATCGAGCGCACCGGGGCGGGTGATGTCGGCACGGTGCACGGTGACCTCGGCCCCCGCGGTGCGGAGCTCGTCAAGGAGCGCCGCAGCATCGGGCGTCCGGGCGCCTCGGCGTCCGACGAGATGGAGATGGCGGGCGCCGCGGGCGGCGAGGTGACGGGCCGTGGCGGCGCCGAATCCCGCGAGGCCACCGGTGACGAGGTAAGCGGCGTCGGCGTCGAGTGCGCTCGTGGGTGCGGACTCGACGACCGGCGGTGGGGCGTCGAAGCTGATGACGATCCTCCCGACGTGCCGGGCGTGGTGCAGCAGGCTGAAAGCTTCTTCGAAGCGCTGCGCGGGGAAGACCTGATGGGGCACCGGCCGCCAGTGGCCGCCGGAGACGGCTGCGGACAGCTCCGTGAAGTGGCGCCGGACCACGGGCGCCCGCCGGTCGTGCAGGTCCAGGACGTCCACGCCGAAGAACGAGACGTTGCGGGACGGCGGGGAGACGGGCAGCGTATCGTCCCGCTCCGCGTCGCGTCGGCCGAGTTCGACGAAGCGTCCCTGCGGGGCGAGCAGGTGCAGGCTGCGCAGGCGGGCCTCGCCGGGCAGGGAGTTGAGGACGACATCGACGCCGCGGCCACCGGTCAGGTCGGCGACCTGTTCGGCGAAGTCCAGGGAGCGCGAGTCCAGCACGTGCTCGACGCCCAGCAGGCGCAGCAGGCTCCGTTTGGCGGGGGTGCCGGCCGTGGCGATGACGCGCGCCCCGGTTCGCTGTGCCAGTTGCAGGGCGGCCGACCCGACGCCCCCGGTGGCGGCGTGCACGAGGACGGTGTCGTCCTCGGTCAGGCCGGCGCACTGCTGGAGGGAGTGGTGGGCGGTGAGGAAAGCGGTGGGCAGGGTGGCCGCCGCGGTGAACTCCATGGTGTCGGGCAGCGGGATGACGTGCTCGTCGGCCGCGAGGACGTGGGAGGCCAGTGCGGTGTGGGCCATGGCCGCGACGCGGTCGCCCGGCGCCAGACGGGTGACGCCGGGCCCGACTGCGGTGACGGTGCCGGCGCAGTCCAGGCCCAGGCCGGGGAAGCCGTGGCGCCGGGCGGCGGGCAGGGAGCTGTCGCCGGTCGCGGTCAGCAGGTCGTGGTGGTTCAGCGCTGCCGCGGCGGTGCGGATGAGGACCTCTCCTTCGGCCGGGCGGAGCGCGGTGGTGGCACGCCAGGTGAGGAGGGGCTGTCGTCCGGGGGCATCGACGTGCAGTGCGTAGTGGGGTGCGGGCCGGGCTGTGGTCTCCGTGGCGGGCAGTGGTATGACACGCGTGGCGAAGCGCCCGTTCGGCGTGAGGACCACCTCGTCGTCCACGGGTTCCGCGGGGCCGTCCACCGCGGCTGTGCCGCCCTGGAGGTGGTGCAGTTCGTGCAGGAGACGCTGGAGGGTGCCGGGGTTGCCGGGATCGGTCAGGGCGATACGACGCACGCCCAGTGAGGGGTGTTCGTTGGCCAGGCTCCGCGCGGCGCCCCACAGGGGGGCGGCATGAGGTGAGGGCGGCGGGGTGGGTGGCTGCTGGCTTCCGGCGTCGACGATCCAGACGCGCAGGCTCCCTTCGCGTGACTGCGTGCTCCGGCTCCAGGCACGGGTGAGGTCACGCAGCGCGGCGAGCTGCTGTACCGCGTGGGCGGTGTGTTGCTGTGGCCCCGTTGCGGCGGCCGGTTCGGCGAGGAGGATCACGTCGCTCACCGGTCGGGGTGGGTGGAGGCCGTCTGCCGCACCGGTCAGTTCGCGGGTCCAGGAGTCCGCACCGCTTGTCTGCGCGACGTGGTGGACGCGGCTGGCGGGGCATGAGGCGAGCAGTGCCCGGGTCAGCCGGTGCGTCAACTCGGTGGGGGCGTCGGCGGTGGGTGTGCTCAGCAGCCAGGACCGCTGCGCCGTGTGGTCGAGCGCCACCGGGGCGTCGGAGGGGTGTCGTGCGCCGGACGCGCCGGGAGGAGTGCGGTCCGCCGTCTTGTCGGGAACGGCGCGGGCGGCGCGCTCTGCGACGAGGAGGGACACGTGGGGCCGGTCGGCAGTGGTGTCGTCATATTGGCCCGTGGTTTCGAAGCCGCAGTCGGCGAGGAGCTCGGGCCAGCGGTCGTAGGGCACCAGCGGGCCCGCGGGGCGGACGCCCTGGTCGGTGGAGAGCCAGAAGGAGTCCAGCAGGCCGAACACCGGGGCCAGGAGTTCCACGCTGTGGGTCTCCAGGGCGATCAGCTGGCCGCCGTCGGTGAGCAGGGTGGCCATGCCGCGCAGGGCCCGGGAGATGTCAGGGGTGGCGTGCAGGATGTTGGCGGCGATGACGAGGTCGTAGGCCCCTGGCTCGAAGCCTTGGGCCACGGGGTCGCGGTCCGCGTCCAGGACCTTGTGGGTGAGGAAGTCGTAGGTGGCGAAGCGCTTCTCGGCGGCCGGGAAGAACGCGGGTGAGACGTCGGTGAAGGTGTAGTGGACACGCTCGGGCGGCAGGTGCGGCAGCAGGGCCGCGGTGGTGGCGCCGGTGCCCGCCCCGACTTCGAGGATGCGCAGCGGCCGGTCGTCAGGCCAGCCGTCGACGATGTCGCGGACCCAGCCGACGAGCGCGTGGGTGTGCGGGGCGAAGAAGGCGCCGGCCTCGTAGAACCGTTGGACGAGGTGGTCGGACTCGGAGAAGAGCAGTTCCAGGGGGTTGGCGTCACCGGTGAGGACGTCGGCGAGGCGGCCCGCGCACACCCCGTAGGTGAGGGCGGTGACGGACTGGTCGGGAAAGTCCTCCAGCAGACGGCTGAACAGTTCCTCGGGGCGTGGCACGGCCGGGAGGCCCCAGGCGTCGGGCCCGGTGGCGGTGAGGACACCGTGGCCGACGGCCTGGGGCAGCAGGACGTCGAGGAGCTTCGCGTGCTTGGGCTCGACCCCTGCCTCGACGAGGTCGGCCAGGCCGAAGGAGGAGTGCTTCCGGGACGGGAGCAGGTGGTGCACGGCCCGGGCCGTGAAGTGGGCGCAGACTTCGAGCAGACGAGGCCGGAGCGCGTCGCTGATCCGGTGCAGCCGGCGCAGGTGGAGGTCCTCCCGGCTCCGGACCAGTTCCGGAAGTGACGGCGGGGCAGGCAGCGGGCTCCGGACGGGCTCGGGTTGGCCGGGTAGGGGCGCCACCCGCAGGACTTCGGTGAGGCGGTCCTGCGCGTCGCCCGTCTCGGTCTCCAGGCGCCGCAGTTCACAGCCGAGCAGTTCCATGCACACGTCACCGTCGTCGTCGTACACGGCGATGTCCCACCGGACGTCGGGGCCGGCCGCGCGGGTGACGTGGGTGAAGCCGGTGGAGGGCAGGGCCTGCCAGCTGCGGATGGTGGTGATGCGGGCGGGCAGGAACGGGGCGGGCCGGTCCTCGGTGAACATCAGCGGCAGACAGGTCTGCAGCGCGCCGTCCACCAGCGTGGGGTGGGCGATGACTTCGGGCTGGGGCTCGGTCGCGGCGGTGTACTCGTAGCGTCCCAGGGTTTCGTCCGGGCCGGTGTGCAGGTGTGTGACGGTCCGGAATGCCGGCCCGTAGTCGAGACCGGCCCGCAGGGCGGCTGCGTAGTGTTCGTGGGCGGGACGCCTGTCCGGCAGGCGGTGTGCCAGGGCGGCGACGTCCAGGCGGGGGCGCTGGGGGCGCAGCAGGCTCCGCACCCCGGCGCGGACGTGCTCGGTCCAGTCCTGTTGGCCCGTGCGGCTGCGGATGGTGAGCCTGCCGTCCTGGGCGAGGTGGGTGGCCAGGTGGACGTCGTCCCCGTCCGCGGGGCCTGCCGGGTCGGCGCTCCAGTCGAGGGTCAGGGCCCGGTCGATGACCAGGCCGGTGATCTCCAGTGGTGCGTCGTGCCGGCTCCGCGCGGCGGCCAGAGCCATCTCCACGAAGCCCGCGGCGGGCCAGACGACCGCGTCTGCGACCCGGTGGTCCTCGATCCAGGACAGCCGGTCGGGGTCCAGTCGGTGCAACCACGCTGCTTCCGGCCCGGTCTGGCGGGGTCCGAGGAGGGGGTGGGCGTCGGCGGTGTCCTCGCTGGGGGCGTCTTCCCGCCACCAGGACGGGTCGCCGTTCCAGTGCCGCTCGCGCTGCCAGGTCACCGCCGGCAGGTCGGCCACCGCTCCGGGGCGGGGGAAGTAGCTGTCCCAGTCCACCGCTGCCCCGGCGGCAAGTACCCGCAGGACGGTCTGTTGCAGTGCGTCGGCTGTGGCGAAGGTCCGGGAGAGGGTGGGGACGATGACGCCGGGGACGGGGGAGTCGGCGGTGGCACGCCGCAGGTAGGCAGTCAGTACGGGGTGCGGGCCGATTTCGACCAGGACGTCGCAGGCGGCGTCCCCGGTGGTCAACGCGGTGGCGGCCTGGTGGAAGCGGACGGGGCGGCGGATGTTGGCCCACCAGTACGCGGCGTCCAGGTCCTCCCCCGACCCGGCGCGGCCGGTCACCGTGGAGATCATCGGGATGCGGAAGGCGTCGGGGGCCAGGGTTTCCAGTGCACGGGTCAGCTCGTCACGCACGGGGTCCATGGCGGCCGTGTGGAAGGCGTAGTCCAGCCGCAGGTCGCGGAAGAAGACACCGTCGGCGTCCAGGGTGGCGCCGAGGGCTGCCAGGTCCTCGTGCGAGCCCGCGAGGGTGACGTCCTGGTCGGAGTTGATCGCGGCGATCTCCACGCGGTCGTGCAACCCCTCCTGTGCGAGCCGTTCCCTGGCGGCGTGTTCGCTCAGGCCCACCGCGGCCATGCCCCCCGAACCTGCGGTGGCGGCCTGCGCAAGGCTGCGTGCGGCGATGACGCGGCAGGCCTGAGTCCGGGTGAGGCCGCCTGCGCAGTACGCGGCGGCCACTTCCCCGACGCTGTGTCCCATGACGGCGTGCGGATCGACGCCCCGGGCGGACAGGGCGGCGACCAGGCCCGCCTGCACGGCGAACAGAAGCGGCTGCGCGACTTCCGTACGGTCCCAGCGGGAGGCGTCGGCGCGGGCCAGCTCCTCGCGCACACTCCAGCCGAGCAGGGGCTTCAGTTCACTGCTGACGGCTTCGACCTCGCTGGTGAAGGCACCGTCGCGGCCGAGGAGTTCGGCCCCCATGCCCGCCCACTGCGAGCCGTTGCCGCAGAAGACGAAGCCGATCCGGCCTCCGCTCACCAGGCGTTCGGTGACGGTGTCGATCCCCTGTCCTCGTGCCGCCCGGGCCAGGACCTCGGCGGCCTGGGTGAGGCCGGTCGTAAAGAAGGCCGTGCGGTGGCGGCGCCGGGTCCGTCGTCGGCACGCGGTGTAGGCGGCGGCATACAGGGCTTCGGGCCCCTGTGAGGGGTCGGCGGCCAGAGCGGTGAAGTGCTCCGCCCAGGACTCCAGGGTGGCGGTCAGCGCTTGGGGGGTGTGCGCGGAGACAATGACCGGCAGCGGCCGTGCTCCGGTGTCGACGACCGGCACGGCCGCGACGTCGTCCACCGCGGCGCTGTCGGCAGCCCTGGCCCGGGCCGGTGACGCGGTCGGCTCAGGGGGCGAGGCGAGGACGGCGTGTGCGTTGGCGCCGCCGATGCCGAAGGAGTTGATGCCGACCACGACACGGCCGTTGCCGGGAAGCGGGCGAGTGGCGAGTACCGGTTGCAGACCCAGACGGTAGAAGTCGATCTTCGGGTTGGGTGGATCGGCGTGCAGGGTCTTCGGGATGGAACGAGAGGTGATCACGACCAGCGACTTCAGGATTCCCGCCATCCCGGCCGCGGCCTCCAGGTGCCCGAGATTGGACTTGACCGAACCGATCGGAAGCGGTGCGTCGGTGCGGTGGCTGCCCAGCACCTCCCCCAGCGCCGCGGACTCGACGGGGTCCCCGACCAGGGTGCCGGTGCCGTGCGCCTCCAGGTAGGACACCTCGCGCGGCTCGATCCCCGCGGTGGCGTACACGCGGCGCAGCAGGGCAGCCTGGGTGCGTGAACTGGGCGCGGACAGGCCCACGGTGCGGCCGTCGGAGTTGAGTGCGGTGGCCAGGATGACGGCGTGCACCCGGTCGCCGTCGGCGAGCGCGGCGGCCACGGGCTTCAGCACGAGCATCGCGGCGCCCTCGGAGCGTACGAAGCCGTCGGCCGCAGCTCCGAAGGGGTGGCAGTGCCCGGTCGGCGAGAGCACTCCGGCCTGCTCGAAGCCGACGAAGAGGCTTGGTGACAGCATCAGGTTCACCGCGCCCGCCAGGGCGAGCGGGCTGCGGCCGGTGCGCAGGTGCTCGCACGCCTGGTGCAGCGCGGTCAGGCCGGAGGAACAGGCGGTGTCCACGGCGCTGGACGGACCGGTCAGGTCCAGTTCGTAGGAGACGCGGTTGGCGGTGATCGACAGGAGCCCGCCGGTCGTGGTGTAGGGGTTGCTCGAACGCAGGCGGCGCGCCTGCAGGTCGGCGTAGTCGTGGTTGGAGACGCCGGTGACGACGGCTGTTTCGCTGCCCGCCAGGGAGGTGATGTCGATGGCGGCGTCGTCGAGGGCCTCGACCGCGCACTCGAGCAGCAGACGCTGCTGCGGGTCGATACGGGTGGCTTCCCTGGGAGTGATGCCGAAGTACGAGGTGTCGAAGCCGGTGACTTCCGGCTCGGACAGGAAACCACCCGCGGTGGAGTGGAACTTGCCGGGTTTGCCGGGGCTACGGGCTTGATGGGCACTGAGATCGAAGCGGTCCGAGGGCATGGTGCCGACCAGGTCGCGCCCTTCGTGCAGGGCCTGGCCGAGCTGGTCCAGTCGGTGGATGCCGCCCGGCAGGCGCAGGCCCACCCCGACCACCGCCACCGCGTCGGCAGGCAGGCAGGCGGGGTCGTCGGCGGTGGTGGTGTTCGACGCGGAGGGGCGGGGTTCAGCCATGGGGGCTCTCCAGTAAGCGGCACAGGTCCGGATCTCAGTGATCACGACGCACCAACTGAGGCTGTTGGTTCGGCAGACAAGTACTGAGACAGAGGTTTCCGTACCGGGCCACGGCCTCCCCGCCTGGACGGCTCAGGCCGACGGGCTAGCCGGTCAGCCCTGCCACGGGCTTCCGCGCCCATACGGAGATGGCGTTCATGCCGAGGTCCGTGAAGTCCGGGCGGTCGATCAGGGACAGCGCCGCGTCCAACTCGGCGGCCAGGGCGGGACTGTTGCGGGCCTGGAAGTCGCGGAGCTGCGCGAACGACAGACGCCAGAACTCGTCCGCAGGCCCACCGTCACCGATCAGTACCGGCTGCACCCTCATGCCGCCCATGACGAAGCCGCCGTCGGTCACCAGGGTCTGCAACCGTCGGCCCAGGCGGAGATCGCTGCCCTGGGAGGCCCCCAGGGTCTGCTCGGCAACGTGCAGGCCCTGGCGCATCACCGGGTGGGGTGTGGCATCGGCGGGCCCCAGGTCGAGGTCCTCGACCAGGAGGAGACCGCCGGGAGTCAGCCACTGCGCCATGGCAGCCAGCACCTGTGCCGGATCGGCAAGGTGGCACAGGACCATCCGGGCATGGATCACCTCGAAGGAGCCGGCTGGAAAGCCGTCCCGGGTCACGTCGTGGCGCAGGACGGTGATGCGTTCTTCGGCCGTGAGCTCCTCGAAGAAGCGGGTGTCGATGTCCGTCGCGGTGACGTCACCGCTCGGACACGCCCGGGCCAGCATCCGGGCCACCGACCCGGCGCCTGCCCCGACTTCCAGACAGCGAGCCGTGGTGGGCACACCTGCCTGCCCCAGGCAGTGCTCGGTGAGCGGGTCCCACAGGTCCTCCAGGGCACGCAGCCGGCCCTGCTCCCCGGTTCTGTGGTGTCCGAACGCCCCGGCCTCGTAGTCGGGCGCCGCCTCGGATCCGGGCGGGCGCCCGGTCGTGGGGTCGGGTCGGGTCATCGACGGGCCTCCCTGGGCCGGGGATCGGATGTGCCGGCCACGGCAACGCGTTGAGGGTCGCTCCGCGGACGGCGCTTCCCTGGCGGAGCGCAGGTGCGTCTCCCGTGGCCACGGCACGGTACCTCTTGAGGTGAGGTGTCCTGCCGGCCCCCACCGGCGCCTGGACCTGCGGGGTCTGGGCGGCTGCGCCGAGGGCCCGGACGGGGTGCGGGGCCTGCCCGATGTACCCGGGCTGGAGGGCGAAGGCGAACGGCCCGCAGGTCGACCGGCATCCCGGTCGGCGTGCGGGCCGTCAGTTCTCCGTGCTCAGGACTGGCTGACCTCCGCTGAGAACCAGTCCACGCTCATCCCTGCGCCGGAGCTGATGTCGGCCCCGGGGGAGGTGCAGCCGCAGACCTTGTTCGGATACGAACCGCCGATCGCCACATCGAAGATGGCGAAGTACCCGTGGTCGACGGCGGCCTTCCAGGTCGCGTCGGACACCTCGTTCTGGTTCACCGCGAAGGTCTGGACACCGTCCAGGTAGAAGCGCAGCTGCTCGGCCGCCGTGTCTCTGCGGTCGACGATCACCGAGTACGTGTGGTAGCCGGACTGGCAGCCGTCGCAGGCCTGCAATCCGCTGCTGATCCCGTCGGGATCGTGGCACTCGCCGGCCCACTGGCCGCAGTGGAACGTGGTGGAGTGCTGGCTGAGTGCGTTGACGTCCTCCATGATGTCCAGCTCGCCGATGCTGGGCCAGTTGGCGGCCCCGGCCGGGCGGGCGTCGGCCCCCATCGCCCAGAAGGCCGGCCAGTAGCCGAGTCCGCTGGCCGGGTCGGGCTGCTTCAGGGAGGCACTGAGCTGCAGTTGTCCGCCCGGCGGCGCGGCGAAGTCGGTGCGCTGGGTCTCCACCCGGCCCGATGTCCAGTGCCCTGAGGCGTCTCGTACCGGCTTGATCACCAGGTGACCCGAGCCGTCGTGGTAGACGTTCGCCGTCGAGTCCGTGGAGGTCTCGATCTCGCCGGTGCCCCAGTTGGCGGCGCCACCGGGGTAACCGGTGCCCTTGTCGTAGAGCCAGTCGGCCGTGTTGAGGCCCGTCCCGCTCGCGCCGTCGAAGTCGTCCCTGAACATCGTGGTCCAGTCGGCGGCGGCTGTACCCGCGCTTGCGGCCGGCTCACTGGCCGCGGCGGTGCCGGAGAGCCCGGTGGCGGAACCGGCCAGACCGGTGAGTCCGGCCAGCGGAAGGCAGAGGGCGGCGAGCACCACCGGCAGACGCCGTCGGTTACGGCGTCCGGGGCCGGCAGAAACACGTGAGAATCTCGCGAGTGAAGCGATCCTTTTCATGGGGGGCTGCTCTCGTGGGGGGTGGGGGGAAGGCGGTTGAGAGCACTCTCAGTCGCCTTGCGGATGACTGTCGGGCACAGCAACTGACCCCGTCAAGGTGCTTGCATCGTTCACTGCCTGAAAACAACCGGCCTTCAGAGGCGTCAAGTTGACGCGCCATCTTTTGCTGCCGACGCCATGGAAGGTGTAGGTGACGACGTGGCCTTCAAGCCATCGACAGGTACCGGGGGCTCCCTGCTGTACCGAATATCACCGAACGTCACGTGTTGCCCGCTCGTCGGCTCAGCCCCCGGACAAGGGGTGAGAGGGGACGGGAGCCGGGTGCGTGCGTGTCGAGCGGCAGCCCCGACGGCCGGCAGTTCGCCCACCGCTCCCCTCGCTCTGGCCTGCCCGACTCACCCGCCGGTCCGGCTCCGCACCGGAACGACGGGCGCTCCCGCGCCGGCCTGCGGTGCCGGGTCCACATCTTCGCGGCACATTCGGCGTTCAGCAGCACACCGGTGGGCTCCTTGCCTCACTGGGTGTTGCCGTCGTTGAGGACGACACCGCCGAACCGCACGGTGTAGTCGGCGTAGTCGGGGGCTGCCGGCGAGGGTGGCGCCGTGTTCGAGGTGCAGCTCGACGTGGGAGAGCAGGGTCAGGGTGCCGGTGCGGAAGGTGCGGCCGCCGGGGACGCGTGGGCTGCAGCACCCGGCAGCCGCCTGCTGCAGCCCACGCG